>CAUUCY010000015.1:0-31625 GCA_963543835.1 uncultured Bacteroidales bacterium | reverse complement strand
GCCAACGCCGGAACTCTTTTGAAATAGTGCATATTTTTTCTGAATTTGCAACAAATATTTTTTATTCATATATTTATCCCCGATAAAAACTATTTGTAATGAGAAAAATTTTAACTGTTATCTCCGTTGGCATCGTAGCGATGTCTGCGTTTTCTTGTACTTCCAAACTGGAAAATGAACTTGCCGAACTCAAAGAGAAGCTAAACTCCAAGTTTGAACTTGTAATTGAAAATCCCAATATCATTCCTTGTGCAACTATTGAAGGGGAGCAGACACATAAGTTTAAGTTGCCTTATACTTTGAAGAATGCTACGGGTAAAACTATTGTTACAGCCATATGTAAATCGCACTATGGTGATAATATCAAAGTCGGTATTATACCTGCGGATGAAAAGAGCGGATTTGTTAATATCAGTGTCAGACCTTACGAGGACTATTTCGAGGAAGGAGATGGATACTTTTACAGCTATAGTAGCGCATCAATTTATGTTACTGCGGTTGATGAAATCGGTAAAACAAGTGTCCAAGTAATCAGAATCCCGAAGGAATATTTTTGTGTAAACGTTCACGAGTCTTATGATGGAGAGCCTGCTGTTATAGCCTCAGCGACAGAAAATAACGCAACTTTTTCAATCAGTTGGGAGATTCATGGCTCTGAAAAATATTTTCCTTGTTTGAGTAGTTTTAAATTCAATTATCCTTTCGAAGTAAACGATGATGCTCCTGGAGACGTCAATACTGTTTTTGTTATATCTTTGAAAACTAGAAAAGGGAATTGGTCCAACATTAGTTATACCAGCAAATCAAAACAGTCAGGAAGAAACTATAACGGTGAAAGTATTGAAAATTTAACATCGGAGAAATTCTTGGTTTGGAGTATGGGTACCGAAATAAATGTTCATTTTGATAAGAATACTACAGGGAGCGAACGTGTTTGTTATTTGCGGCTTATGAGGAGAGTAACTTACAATACTTATGTAGACTTATGCAGAGTATTTATTGTACAGGAGCCTTGACACTTATTACTTACTAAAAAGCTGTCTCCTGATTTAAAGAGGCAGCTTTTATTTTTCCGTTTTATTTTCATACTTTATAGAAGCCTTGTGATGTAGCCCGGCTCGTGGACTATGCGTCTTACGGCTTGGTTTACATAGCCTCCTCCGGGGATGTGCTTGAATAAGAAATCCGACTGGAGCCCTCTTCGACGCTCGCGGCAGAGCAAGTTCGCCCACTTGTCCCCATAGTCGGAGCAGGCCTTGAGCAGGGTGTATGCCGTGTCGTAACCGACGAAAGCATATTGATTGGGTTCCGTATTGAAAAGAGCCCTGTATGCCAGCAGGAACGCCTGTACCTTAGGGTTGTCGTAGTCTATGTAATATCCCAGAGATATTCTCGCATTGGTGTTGTGCAGGTGCTCTATTTCTATTGTATCGAAAGTGCGTACCTTTGAGGTGCAGTAAAGCACAGTGTTGATCTGGTTGAACTGCAAGATATTTGCATTGCGTATAATTTCCTGAACAAAGGCCTGGTCTTCGGAGGCTATGAGTATTCTGTTAGCCCCGTTTCTGGAAAAGCTGCCGCTTTCCATCATATTCTCTATCTTGGTGCGTCCCTCCAGTATTCCGTATTTGACTATATGGTATTGCATTTGCGCCTCGTCGAGCTCGGCTATCAGTTTCTTGCCGGACTCGGGAAGCTCGCTGTCTTTATCCACAAAGACATAGATGCTGTCAGAAGACACTCTTTCGGAGGCTATCCAGTTCACCAAATCCGAGCTATAAAGCTCTGACGGCGGAGGAGCCTGTACGAAATTTTGCTTAGTGCCTGCAAGTTCCGCATTTCTCGAATCCAGAGGCGACACCAGCTTTATGCTTCCCGGACATCTTTCAAGTTCTCTGCTTATGTCGGACTTCGAGACAGGGCCCAGAACCAAGTCATAGTGATAATATCTCGGACTGTCGGTATTGAAAGTGTAGAGAATGACATTTATGCCCTCGTCTTTGAGATTTTTCAAGGCAAGGAGTGCTCCGCAATAAAAATCGTACATGTTCTCATTGCTTTCCGAATCTTCGTTGAAAGGAAGTACGAGTGCAGCGGAAATACTCTTCTTCCCCACGAACTCTATGGCTTTGACCGTATCCGCAAGAGCCTGGCTCTGCTCCGGGCTCTCCTCCTCGATTTCGACTTTAGGAATCTTCAGTTCCTGACGCCTTGAAAGTTTTTTGGATGAGAGTTTGTTGAAAAGCATTATGCTCCTTTCGCTCACTCCGTACTTGCGGGCAATTGAATAGAGATCCTCGTACCATTTCACCACATGCACGGTGTACTCGATTTCGGGCTTCACTTCTTTTGCAGGAGTGTCGTGGCTCTGTACTTCGGGCTCTTCCACATGAGCCTTTTCCACATGAGTCTCTGCATGAGAAGCCTCTGCCCGAGGTACCTCTGTATGAGCCTGCACGAGGGGAATCATTATTATCTGGTTCTTCTTCAGCCCGGCTTTCCTCAAATCCAGAGCCTTGTTCGCCTCGTATATGTCTTCGATTGTCACTCCATACGCCTTTGCAATGGAAAAAAGGGTCTGTCTTTCGAGCACGACGTGGGAGTAATAGACCCTGCCGTTATTTTTCACTTTCTGTTTGGAAACCGTAACGGGAGGAGCCTTGTAAACCGACTGTGCGGGCGCAACTGCGCAAAGCAAACTGGTGCAGAGCAATATTGCAATCAATCTTTTCATAGCGAATCGGCAAATTTAAGAAGGTCGGCGCAGAATCTGTGCCAACTCAATCTTTCTTTTTCCGCCCTTATGTTCTCCACGCACTTTTCTCTTATCGCAGGGACGGTGAAATATTGTAAAATACTGTCTTTAATGCTTTCCTGGCTGCATTCTTTGGCGACCATGCCTGTCCCGCGCTCGCCTATGGTCTCTTGCAGTCCGCCCACAGCCGTGACTATCATAGGCACTTCGAAGTGGTAGGAAACGGAACTTATCCCGCTCTGTGTCGCGCTTCTGTATGGAAGGACGGTTACGTCGGCTGCGCTGAAGTATTTTTTCACTTCAGAGTCCCTTATGTATAGCGGAAAGACGTATATTCTGTCCTTGCCGGGGCTGGCATCGATCAAAGCCTGATATTTGTCAAAAGAGCCGTAGGGCTCCCCGGCTATTATAAGTCTGTAGTCTTCGGGAAGTCCTCCGAAGGCTTCAATGAGTATGTCAAGTCCTTTATATTCTCTGATTAGCCCGAAAAACAAGATGTTTTTGAAGCCCGGCTTCATGCCGAGAGCGGTCTCCGCCTCTTTTTTTCCTAATTTTTCCCCGAAGTGGGAATAGAGCGGGTGGGGCATTATCCTGTAGTCGGCGTCTTTTCTGAGTTCCAGCAAATCGTCGGCGACTTCCCGGCACATGGTGATGTAGCCCGAGCCCCCTTTGAGAAAATATTTTGTCAGTGGCTTGTCGAAGAAATGCCGTTCGTGAGGAACTACGTTGTCGAGTATCTGTATGACCTTGCAATTCTTTTTGATATGCCTGCACACATAGCCCAGAGACGGACCGAACCATGGCATCCAATAGCGTACAATCAGCAGGTCCGGCTTCCATGCCTTGATTTTGCGTAGGGTCGAGACATAGGAGAACGGATTAGCCGTATCCAGCAGGGCCTGGGCGCTGACTGGTACGGCTTCGTCGTCGGGAGTAACGAACTGCGTCTTCCCCGGGAAGAGGATTTCGGGATATTGTCTCTTGAAAGAGAAAGCTCCGACCGTATGATTTTTGCTCAGTTCGGTATATAGACTTGCATTGAACTGGGCTATTCCTCCTCTTAGCGGGTAAAAACTTGACAGTATCGCAATTCTCACAATTTATTTCTTTTGTGCTTTTGTTTTGACGTATTCGTCGTTGAGGCGCGTAAGAATGTCATCGGTGACATCCAAAGAAGGGTCTGCAGCAACTATAGGGAGCGGGAGAAGCTCGCCCTGGCAAGCAATGATGAGAGCGAATTGCTTCTCCGCATTGTACTTGTCCACGAACGCCTTGATCGCGTCGGCAATCTGGTTCTGCATTACATTCAGCTCTTCATTGATTTCCTGCTGTTTCTGCGCAGCATAATTCTTGAAATCCTGATCGCGCTTTGCGAGAGTCTGGCTCTGGGTTTCAGCCACCGAGCGGGTGAGAAGACCCTTGTTTATCTTGTCCTGGAAAGCTTCCAGATCCTTCTGGAGTTTCGTGCCCCTGCGGTTCACTTCCGCATTGATGCCCTCGGCCTTGGTCTGTGCCACACTGCGCAGGTCGTTTGCCATGTCGTACTCGTTAAGCACTCTGTCAAGGTTGAAATAAACGATTGAGCCCTTGGCTGCTGCAGCTGTTTCAGCTTCTGTATTGTTGTCTGCAGCCGCAGACTTAGGGTTTGAGTTACATCCGCCAAGTGCGACCATGCCAAGCAGGGCAACTGCGCTCAGGATAAGTGTAGTCTTTTTCATTTTTATTTGTGATTATTTGATATTATTCGTTCTTTCGCCAAAAGTCCCCGCCAAAGCGGGCGGTAACGCAAATTTAATAATTTATTTTGGATTCCTCATAAGCGGAAGCTATTTCATTGAGGTAGGCACTTATTGTTTTCTCCAAGCCCATATACAGGGCGTCGCTGATTATGGCATGCCCAATGGAGACTTCGTCTGTCCACGGAATCGAGGCTATGAAATATCTTAGATTCTCAAGGCTAAGATCGTGACCCGCATTGAGACCGAGCCCGCAGCTGCGGGCTTCTTCCGCCGCTCTCAAATATGGCCCGACAGCACGGACGCGATCTTTTTTATATCCTTCCGCGTAAGCTGCCGTATATAATTCCACCCTGTCCGCTCCGGCTTCCTTCGCCCCCCTCACCATTGCCGGGTCAGGGTCTACGAAAACGGACACGCGTATGCCCGCCTCGCGGAATTGCCTGCATTTTTCACGCAGGAAAGCGGCGTGCGCGATTGTGTCCCAGCCTGCATTGGAGGTTATGGCATCGTGCGCGTCGGGAACGAGAGTTACCTGGGCGGGACGCACTTCCAGCACGAGTTCGCAAAATTCCGGTATGGGATTGCCCTCGATGTTGAATTCCGTTTTTACGAGCGATCCGAGCGCACGCACGTCGCTATAGCGTATGTGGCGCTCGTCGGGGCGAGGATGCACGGTTATCCCTTCCGCCCCGAAACTTTCAATCTTCACGGCGGCTGCCTCGACATCGGGGATATTGCCTCCTCTGGCGTTGCGTATGGTTGCTATTTTATTTATGTTTACGCTCAGTCTTGTCATAAAAGAAATGCATTAGTGTGACAAAAATAGGCAATAAAGTGGAAAAAAGTAAAAATATAATGTTAAATTTGGGAACTCTATAAGACAGATAATGAAGATTGCGATTTTTATCAAGAACCCGGCGCTGAAACTTGACGAGAGGCTTTTGAGCCTGAAAGCGAAGTTGTCGGATGCGGGTTTCGAGTATTATATGGGCGAGCCGGAGGCTTTTCTGGTGCAGGAGGGGACTGAAGCGATTCTGAGCGTCGGCGGCGACGGCACTTTCCTCTCGGCAGCGCGTTATGCCGCTCCCCTTGGCATACCCGTTTTGGGCATTAACCTCGGGCGCATGGGCTTCCTCGCCGACGCTGACGCTCAGACCGCCCTGCAGGCCCTCATTTCCGGGAACTACAAAATAGAGGACCGCGGCATACTGAGCCTGAAAACCGATGCCCCCCTCGGCGATATGTGGCATTACGCGTTCAACGAAATAGCCATATCCCGCCGCGATTCCGCCATGCTCGGAGTGGATGTTGCAATTGACGGAAAGCTCCTGCCCACATATTGGGCGGACGGCATAATCGTCGCGACCTCTTCCGGCTCCACGGCATACTCCCTCAGCGTGGGCGGACCCATCTGCACTCCCGATTCCCGCGTGCTGATAGTCGCCCCCATCGCACCGCACAACCTCAATCTTCGTCCGCTCATAGTGCCCGACTCGGCAAAGATAGAAATCTCCCTCCAACGGCGTTCAGGCGGTGCCAACATCACCCTCGACAGCAGGATTTCCGTAATGCAGCCTTCCGACAGGCTCGAAATTTCACTGGCACAATTTTCGCTTAAAAGGTTTTGCCTCCCGCAGGCGGATTTCATCGCCGCGCTCAAAAGCAAGCTTTTCTGGGGCGAGGATGTCAGAAACAAATAGACATTATGAATAAAATACCTACTCACGTTTCTATAATAATGGACGGTAACGGCCGTTGGGCACGCCTGCAGGGGAAGGAAAGAATTTTCGGACACACGCATGGTGTCGAGAGCGTCCGTTCCGTTACCGAGGCGGCAGCTAAAGCCGGTGTCAAATATCTTTCTCTCTTTGCTTTTTCGGAGGAGAATTGGAATCGTCCCGAATCGGAAATCGATTGTCTTATGGACTTGATGTTCAAGTCTATGGCAGAGGAACTTAAAACTTTAATGGCTAACGGAGTTCGTTTCGTCGTGCTCGGCAACAGGGAGCGTTTGTCACGTTCTTTGGACAATGAAATCCTTTCAATAGAGAAAGAAACAGCGGATAACAAAGGACTTACCCTCATCGTGTTTTTAAGTTACAGCGGTAAATGGGATATACTTCAGGCCGCGAAGAAAATGGCTCTGCAATTGTCTGCGGAAGAGATTGAAAATGTAAGTGCGGAGGATTTTTCCAAGTATCTTGTGACAGACGGCATCCCCGACCCGGATTTGATAATCAGGACTTCGGGAGAGGAGCGCATAAGCAACTACCTCCTTTGGCAGAGCGCATACTCCGAGTTTTATTTTACCGAAGTCCTTTGGCCCGATTTTCGCGCGGAAGAGTTCGCAAAGGCTCTTGAAGAGTATGCTTCGCGCGACAGACGTTATGGGAAAGTCAAATAATTAGCTTATATTTGCAGACTACAATTCGATGATATTGACAATGAAGAAATACTGTGCGGCGTTCATCGCCTTGCTTGCATTAGTGCCATCAATAAGCAATGCCCGGCAGAGTGGCGTCGTAGTCGATTATAACAACCCGCGCAAATACATAGTGGGCGGTGTGACTGTCGAGGGGAACAAATATTTCGGACAGAAGCAGATAATCCAGCTTACCGGACTCCAGAAAGGCATGGAAGTCACCGTGCCGAGCGATGAACTCGCCTCCATAATCAACAGGCTCTGGGCGCAGAACTACTTCGATGACGTAAGTCTTTCCATAGACCATCTCAGTCCATCCGCAGACTCCGCATTTTTCAAAATAACCATACAGGAGCGTCCGCGCGTGTCGATGTGGACCTTCTCCGGCTGCAAGAAAAGCGAGCAGAAAGATATGATGGAGCGCCTGAATCTGCGCAGGGGAGGAATTTTCTCTGACTTCGTCTCCAAGACCTCGGTGGATATAATCAAGCGTTTTTATGCGGAGAAAGGTTTTCTTCTCGCGGAAGTCGAGCCGCAGGTCAGGAAAGATTCCATTATAGCGAATGCGATAAAGGTGAATTTCGCAGTGACAAAAGGTCCGAAAGTGCGCATACGCGACATAAATTTCAAGAGCGACTCGGGGGCGATAAAAGAACTGAGCGAGTTGAAAATGGCGCGCTCGATGAAGAAGACCAAGTCCGGCAAGTGGTACAATTTCTTCAACAGCAAGAAATTTCAGGAAAAAGAATATCCAGAGGACAAGAAAAACCTTATAAGCGCTTTCAACGAGGCGGGTTATCGCGATGCCCGCATTGTGCGCGACTCCGTCTATTATCTCGAGGACAAGAAACTCGGTATAGACATTGTCATAGACCAGGGAAGAAAATATTATTTCAGGAATATCTCCTGGACGGGAAATTCTGTCTATTCCGCAGACTATCTCAACAGCATCCTCAATATCAACAAGGGCGATGTCTACGATATGGTGACCCTCAACAAGCGCCTTTACGGAGGGGGCAAGCAGGGAGACTACGATATTTCCAAACTCTATCGTGACAACGGCTATCTCTTCTTCCAGATTTCTCCGGTCGAGATAAATGTGCAGAATGACTCCGTGGATGTGGAGCTGCGCATCGCAGAGGGCAAGCCTGCAACGCTCAACAACGTAACAATCAACGGCAACGACCTGACAAACGAGAAAGTCGTACGCCGCCAGATTTTCACCCGTCCGGGCTATCTCTTCAGCCAGACGGACTTCGAGCGCAGCATACGTGAAATTTCCTCCCTCGGTCAGTTCGACCCGGAGGCTATTGCCGACCCGGCAAAGGGATATTCAATAATTCCCAACCATAACAACAACACCGTTGACCTCATTTACAATGTGACGGAAAAGCCTTCTTCACAGCTTGAACTCAGCGGAGGCTGGGGCGGAAACACTTTCGTCGCCACCGTGGGCGTTAGTTTCAACAACTTCTCCACACAACGGCTTTTCGACAAGGATGCCTGGAGGCCTGTGCCTCTCGGCGATGCCCAGACCCTCGCTTTCCGTTTCCAGACCAACGGTACTTATTATACGGCGCTTACCGCCAATTTCGTCGAGCCATGGCTCTTCGGCAAGAAACCTACTTCCCTGAATCTGTCGGCTTATTATACCCGTCAGACCAATTCCTACTTATATCTCAATATACTCAGCAAGGATAAGCAGTTTGAAGTGTTCGGATTTTCCGCTTCCCTCGGTAAGCGTCTGAAATGGCCGGACAACTACTTCGTGATGTATAACGGGCTCAGTTGGCAGACATATAAACTTACCAATTGGTTCTCCAATTACTTTATCTTCGACCACGGTATTTCACACAACCTCAGCTATACCTTCAATATTTCCCGCAACTCGACGGACCAGCAGATTTATCCACGTTCCGGAGCTGACATAAGCGCGTCGGTGCAATTGACCCCTCCTTACTCTCTTTTCAGAAAGTACACCTACGATTCCAAGGGGCAGAAAACAGATGTTGCAAGCTACAAGGATGTCGATTACAGCAAATGGTCAGCGGCGAACAGGTACAAGTGGATCGAGTACCACAAGTGGAAAGTTTCAGGAACAGTCTATACCAAACTTATAGGCGACCTTGTCCTGATGACACGTGCCCAGATGGGCTATCTCGGCTATTATAACCGCAAGTGGGGCTATTCCCCTTTCGAGGGCTTCCTCGTCGGAGGTGACGGTATGTCGGGCTACAATACTTACGGCTCGGAGGTCATATCCCTGCGCGGCTACCAGAACTACTCGCTGACCCCGTATATGCCTACGGATTATAATTCCAACGGTTATGCCTACGCGGGCAACGTATATGACAAATTCACGGTCGAGCTGCGCTACCCTGTAGTGCTTCAGCCTCAGTCCACTATTTATGTACTGGGCTTCCTTGAGGGCGGTAACGCCTGGGCGGACATCAGGCAGTTCAATCCTTTTGAAATAAAAAGGTCTGCAGGTGTGGGTGTCAGGGTATTCCTGCCTATGGTCGGCTTGCTCGGCGTAGACTGGGGCTACGGCTTCGACGATTCGAAGAACGGAGGCAGCCAATTCCACTTCGTCATAGGCCAGCAATTCTAAAATCGAATAATTATAAAAACAAAACTAATATGAAAAAAATCCTTTTAATCGCAGTTATGACTCTTGCAGCAGCAAGTGCATTCGCCCAGCCAAAATTCGCACATGTGAAATTCTCCGAACTGATTCAGCTCAGCCCTGACGCAGATCAGGCTCGCGCAAAGATTCAGACAGCACAGAATGAAGCCCAGGAGACATTCAAGGCAATGTATGACGAGTATCAGGGCAAGGCTCAGCAGTATCAGCAGAAGTCTGCTACCTGGACTCCTGCAATCAAAGAAAGCAAGGAGCGCGAACTTCAGGACATGCAGCAGAGGCTTCAGGAGTTCGACCAGAATGTCCAGCAGGAACTTCAGCAGCAGCAACAGCAACTGATGGCTCCTATCTACCAGAAAGTTACGGAAATCGTGAGCAAACTTGCCAAAGAGGGAAAATATATCTATGTCTTTGACGTTACATCGGTGGCTTACATCGACGACACCCAGAGCGTGGATCTCACACCGGCAGCGCGCGCGGCTCTCAATATCCCGGAGGGAAGAACACTTGAGTCACTCCAAAAGGAAATTCAGGAACAGCAAGCCACGGCGCAAACAACTAAATAACAAACTATTCAACCCACATAATGCAACACAAAGTAATTGATACTAAAGATGTTGTAATCCGATTTGCGGGAGACTCAGGAGATGGAATGCAGCTTACTGGGTCTCTTTTCGCAGACATGTCTGCGGTTTTGGGCAACGGATTATCGACTTTCCCTGATTATCCGGCGGAAATCAGGGCTCCCCACGGGACAGTATCGGGCGTTTCCGGTTTCCAGGTGCATATAAGCAGCACCAAAATCAGCACGCCTGGTGATTTCTGCGACATGCTTGTCGCAATGAACCCTGCCGCGCTCAAGGCTAACGCAAAATGGTGCAAAGCTACTGCGATGATACTCGTGGACGAAGATGCCTTCGATACCACCGGACTGAAAAAGGCCGGCTTCAAGACGGAAAACCCTTTCCTCGAGCTTCAGGTGGAAGACAGGGCGCTCATCATTGCTCCTATCACCACCCTTACTCTGGAAAGTCTGAAGGACAGTACGATGGATCAGAAAGCCAAACTGAAGTGCAAGAATATGTTCACTCTCGGTATGGCATGCTATATCTACAGCCGCCCTCTCGATTATATCTACAGCTATCTTGAGAAGAAATTTTCCAAAAAGCACCCTGAAGTAATAGAGCCTAACAAAAAAGTGCTCTTCGACGGCTTCAACTATGCCGCAAACATTCAGGCTGTCCCGAACACATATACAATAGAACCTATAAAGCACCAGAAGCCCGGGCTCTACAGAAATATCACCGGTAATCAGGCTGTAGCTTGGGGGCTTCTTGCCGCTGCCGAAAAGTCGGGTCACCCTCTTTTCTGCGGTTCATATCCTATTACCCCGGCGACTGCAATTCTTGAGGAACTTGCCATACACAAGAGCCTTGGTTGCAAGACGCTTCAGGCAGAGGATGAAATAGCAGGCATCTGCACCGCAATCGGTGCTTCTTTTGCGGGCAGTCTTGCCGCAACCACCACGTCAGGTCCGGGTCTTTCCCTCAAATCCGAGGCTCTCGGATTGGCTGTTATGACGGAACTCCCTCTCGTTGTGGTGGATGTCCAGCGTGCGGGGCCTTCCACAGGTGTCCCGACCAAGACCGAACAGACAGACCTCAATCAGGCTCTCTACGGACGCAATGGCGAATGTCCCATTCCTGTCATTGCCGCACACTCTCCGGCACATTGCTTCGATGCCGCTTTTATTGCGTCTAAAATCGCTCTTGAGCATATGACCCCCGTGATCCTTCTTTCAGAGGGTTTCCTCGGGAACGGAAGCGAGCCTTGGCGCATACCTTCAATGTCGGAATATCCCGAAATCAAGGCACCCGTAGTGCAGGGAATGCTTCAGGAGGGAGAGAAATTCCGTCCTTTCGACCGTGATCCCGAGACCTTGGTCCGCAGTTGGGCTGTGCCGGGTCAGAAAGGCTTTGAGCACAGAGTGGGCGGTCTTGAGAAAAACCACGCAGGAGTGCTCTCCTCCGACCCTCTCAACCATGAACTTATGGTTAATGAGCGTGCGGAGAAGGTCGCAAGAATTGCAAATTATATTCCTGTCCTCGAAGTGGACGGTCCGGAATCGGGCAAGCTGCTTGTAGTGGGCTGGGGCGGCACTTACGGTCACATAAAAAGCGCCGTCGAGCAGGTACGCGAGGAGGGTGACAAAGTCAGCTTCGCGCACTTCGACTTCATCAATCCTTTGCCCCGCAACACCAGGGAAGTCTTTGAAAAGTTCGATAAAATCATAGTATGCGAGCTTAACAGCGGACAGTTTGCGGCTTATCTCAGAGCCCGTCTCCCTGAGAATAAATACATTCAGTGCAATAAAATACAGGCTCAGCCTTTCCTCGTGAACGAAGTGGTTGATGCAATAAAAAAGGAGTTGTAGAGTATGGCAACATTGACATTTAAGGATTTCAAAAGCGACCAGGAAGTACGCTGGTGCCCGGGTTGTGGCGATCACGCCGTCTTGGCTGCGCTTCAGAGAGCTTTGCCAAAGGTCAGCCAGGCTCTTGCATATCAGAAGGAACGCTATGTTGTGGTCTCCGGCATAGGCTGCTCTTCGCGCCTGCCTTATTATATGGATACCTATGGTTTCCACAGTATACACGGACGCGCCACTGCCATTTCCACCGGCATAAAGGTGGCGAACCCATGGCTTACCGTATGGCAGGCATGCGGTGACGGTGACGCCCTCGCAATAGGAGGCAATCATTTTATCCACGCGATACGCCGCAATATAGACATCAACATAATCCTGTTCAACAATCAGATTTACGGTTTGACAAAGGGGCAGTATTCTCCTACATCAAAGTTCGGAGCGATTACCAAAACCTCCCCTTACGGCACGGTGGAACATCCTTTCAATCCCGGCTCCCTCGTACTGGGCGCCAAAGGTACATTCTTCGCGCGCTCCCTTGATGTAGAACTTAAACTCAATGAGGATATAATGACGGCAGCTGCGCTTCACGATGGCTGTTCTGTTATGGAAATGCTTACCAACTGTGTCATTTTCAACGACGGCGCGCACAAAAGCCTTACTAATCCCGCTTTAAAGGCGGAAAATACTATAACGCTTCGTCAGGGCGAGAGAATGATTTTCGGTGCTCAGCGTGACAAGGGGCTTGTCTATGAAGGCGACAAACTCAAAGTCGTCAGGATAGGCGAGAACGGAGTGACGGAGGAGGATATTCTCATCCATGATTCACACGCCGACAATATAGGTCTGCAAATGGCTCTTGCCGATATGAAAGGTCCCGAATACCCTGTCGCTCTCGGTGTGATAAGGGATGTCAAGGACTTGACTTATAACGAGGGAGTCCGCACTCAGATAAAGGATATTATGACAAAGAGCAAGATTCATTGCGTTGATGATCTTCTGCGAAGCGGAAGCACCTGGGAAGTGAAATAATAACACACATAAAATATTGACACAAAATGAAAACAAGTGAAATTATGGCTTATCTCCTTGCGAAATATCCGGGAGAAAGCGAGTACCATCAGGCAGTTCAGGAAGTTCTTGAATCAATAGAGGAGGTTTACAATGAGCACCCTGAATTTGAGAAAGCAAAAATTGTGGAACGTATGGTAGAGCCGGACCGTATCTTCACTTTCCGCGTCACTTGGGTCGACGACAAAGGTGAGGTTCAGCACAATCTCGGACACCGCATACAATTCAATTCCGCCATCGGTCCGTATAAGGGAGGGCTGCGCTTCCACAAAGCGGTGACGCCTTCAATGCTCAAGTTTCTCGGTTTCGAGCAGACTTTCAAAAACGCCCTCACGACTCTTCCTATGGGCGGTGCCAAGGGTGGCTCGGACTTTGACCCCGTGGGCAAGAGCAACGAAGAGATAATGCGTTTCTGCCAGGCATATATGACTGAACTCTGGCAGTGCATAGGTCCGGATCAGGATATACCTGCCGGTGATGTGGGCGTAGGAGGTCGCGAAATAGGTTACCTCTACGGAATGTACAAGAAACTCGCCCGTGAGTACAACACAGGCGTTCTTACCGGAAAAGGCTCCACTTGGGGAGGCTCTATTCTTCGTCCGGAGGCTACCGGCTTCGGCGCCCTCTATTTCACGCAGAATCTTCTTCACAAAGCGGGAAAGGACATCAAGGGTTGTCGCGTAGCCATTTCCGGTTTCGGCAACGTCGCTTGGGGAGCATCCCGCAAGGCTATGCAGTTGGGGGCAAAAGTCGTTGCAATATCAGGCCCTGACGGAGTTTGCGAAATTCCTGACGGACTTACTTCGGAAATGAACGATTATATGCTCGAAATGCGTGCATCCAACCGCAATAAGGTTCAAGATATGGCGGATAAATTCCCAGGAGCGACTAAATTCACTGCCGGCAAGAAAGCTTGGTCCGTAAAGTGCGACATCGCCCTGCCTTGCGCATTCCAGAATGAGCTTTCAGAGGAAGATGCGATAGAACTTAAGGCTAATGGCTGCTGGTGCTGTTGTGAAGTGTCCAATATGGGTTGCCAGCCCGGGGCTATACATTTCTTTCAGAAGAGCGGCATTTACTTTGCCCCGGGCAAGGCTGTGAATGCAGGGGGCGTAGCTACTTCAGGTCTTGAAATGACCCAGAACGCTTCCCACATCTCATGGAGCGGACAGGAAGTCGATGACAAACTCCATTTCATCATGGATTCCATACACGAACAGTGTGTTAAGTACGGAACCCGAAAAGACGGCTCAATCGACTATGTCAAGGGTGCAAATATCGCAGGATTTATGAAAGTTGCTACCGCAATGCTTGAGCAGGGTATAATCTGATAACTAATTGTAGATGTTTTGAAAGACCGGGTTGCTTGACCCGATCTTTTTTTATTTGAAATTTTGCTAAGTCGATATATATATATATTTACGCTTGGAATTATTCATTAACACTTAATTCAATAACTTTATGAAAAAAGAAAAGCAAGAAAAAACTTATCTTGAACCCTGCTGCGAAGTCAGCCAAATCAAGACCTGCTCAGTTCTCTGCGAGAGCATAAGTAATAGCGGAACGATAGAAGACCCATTTATCAGTGCAACAGAGATTTTATGGTAGAACAATTAAAGAACATAATACAATGACGAAGATAAGTACTATTCTTATTGCATCCTTTGCTGCGATGCTCTCATTCTCCTCCTGCCAAAAGACTCCAATCAAAGAAACTGCCTCAACGGAGGGAATCAAAATCAATATCCGCGTAGCCGGCATAGGAGGCTCTCCTGAAACCCGCGCAGCCAAGACAAGTTGGGTTGCGGGGGATAAACTGAATCTGTGGTTTGATGATTGGAATTATAATGAACAAGAGGAAAACCATACTCCAGACCTTGTTCTTACCTACAATGGAAGTTCTTGGAAGGGCGGTGCTCTTGCCGAAGGACGCTCTCTGAAATCAAATGGCAAATTCCTTGTCGTGTACGAGGGTTATAATGATTTATCGAAATACACATATAGTTGGTATTTGAACGGCGAGTGGTTTAACCCTCCATTTTTTTATGATGCTTATGACTATAAAATTTGCCGTCAAAATCCTTTGACATTATTTAAAAGAGAAGTACCATATAGTTTCAGCGACAACATCTTGACCGCCTCCATCAACGATTGGATATTCAATACCCAATTCAAAGTGTTGATAAAGAATGATGACGGCAATATGACAGGTGCGGCTAATGACTATATTCTTCAGATTCACAATATCACCAAAAATACTTATGCAGATTGTTATGGGGCATTTATCATAAACCCCGGAGAGACTTGTCCCGTTTTTGCTGTTGGCTCCTCAAATTATTTCGGAATGGTAGTAGGAGTTCAGGAGCCTGACGGAATAGCTTTTTATTATAGCTATTTGAGTGCCGATTCTTCTGATAATATAAAATTCACCTTACAGAAAGGAAGGACCAAGCGCTCTTATACAGTTACCGGGAAGACTGTTGTTTGTAGTGGCAATAAGATTATAAACAGGGCTGTTAATTATTCAAGCTTTACCACCGAATAAGCCCGGCGCACGTATTTGCACAATAAATACGGCTGAAAAGTTTTCGCTTTCAGCCGTCTTATTGTTTGTTCTTTCCTTGGGGATAGAAGTCCTTTCTCTCCCTGGGCTTCAATTTAGTCCCCAAGTGTTATTTGCCTGTCGAGATTGAGCCGCTTCCTCCTCCCATACGTCCTGCCTCTTCGAGCGTGCCTACATTGCGTCTGCGGCTCTGACCGGAGTTCCCGAAGCTGTAGCTGATGCCGAAGCGTACGTGATTATGGAGAAATCTCTGCTTCAAATCCGAATTGCCTTTCTCGACAAGATTTTCTACATTCATGTCAGTGTAATGGAAGAGTTCCGAAATGTTGAGGGATAAAACCAGCTTGTTATCCAAGAGGTTCTTTTTCACCGCGAGACTTGAACCGTACATCGATTTGAGTTTGAAGTAACCGTAAGCCATGGGAAGACTTCCGTATGCGTCAAGCTGCACTTTCCAGTCTTTTGGAAGAAGGAAAGAGAATGTGGTGTAGCCTGAGCCCGTGAAGCCTTCGTTGTTTTGTAACGTAGAAGAACTGTCGTCGAATTTGTTGTTCATATACATTCCGTTGAGGCTTAGCGTCCATGAAAGCCACTTTGAGAGCGCTAACTCCGACATGGTGAAGCCGAGTATCCCCATGTCCCTCCTGCCGTAATTGATCCATTTCATGACCTGGCTCGAGCCGCCGTCGGCGAGTTCCGGCTTCTGCGTCATTGAGCCTTTTGTGAAGTCGCCCACAAGGTACAGAGAGAAATGTCTTCCCATACCCATATTCATACTGACAGAATTGTTGTACTCAGGCTGGAGCTGGGGATTACCTACTATATAGGTTTTGGAGTCCACAAAATTCTTGGAAGATGAGAGCTGCCAATAACTCGGTCTGTTTATTCTTCTTGTGTATGAAAGACCTAAATTAAACTTTTCCGAAGGGTTGTAACCTGCAAATACAGTGGGGAAGAGGTCGAAATACTGTCTTTTCCCGTTTGCCCAGTCGCCATTGGCGTCCGTGTATTCTCCGCGCACGCCCATCTTCAGAGACAGCTTTGGCCCTAACTGAGCCCCTACGGAGGCGTACAACGCCCCTATGTTTTCACTATAATTGTAGACCTCCCCGGGAGTGCCCGCCTGTGTGTCTTTGTTGTAAGTTTTGGAAGAAGACCATTTTGCACCGCTCTCGAGCATGGCAAAGCCGAAGATCAGCGATTGATAGTCAGCCTTTGCGGAATAGAGGTCCACATAATTGTCCGAGCCGTATTTCGTGCCCGGAAGTTCTGTCCACACGCCCCCTTCCAGCTTATGGTTCTTCTGGGAGTTGTCGCTCTTCGCCCTGTTTGAATAGTAGTCGAAGTTGGCGGTGATTTCGGAAGCCTTGGCCTCGCTGAAAATATGGGTGAAGTTTAGGTTGGCATTCAGCTGTCTGCCTCTGCTGTCGTTGAGTATTTCGCTTTCCGTGTATAGCTCTTTGAGACCGTCCGAAAGAGTGCTTCGGTTGTCTTTACGCGGCGAACTCGTAATATCCTTGGAGACAGGGAGTCCGACTATGAAGCCTATCGTGTTTTTCTTGTCTATGGACCAGTCCATACCGGTGCGTGCCTGCAGGTATTTTCTTTCTAACTTCAGAATAGACTCGGACTCTGAGGAGAGCTTGTTTATTTTTGAAGTCATATTGAACTCGGCATAGCTTACTTCCTTTTCTTCATTCAGATTGAGGAAAGTATTGACTTTGCCGCTGCGGTAATTGAGATTAGCCGATTCTCCATGCCTGTATATCCAGCGCTTGTAATCGTCTCCATAGTACATTCCTCCGGCATTTGCGCTGACACTACCGTTGAGACCTTGGAGTGCATTTCTCTTGGTCTTTATGTTTATTATTCCGCCCTGACCCTGGGCATCATATTTTGCCGAAGGATTGGAGATGAGCTCGAATTTGTCTATGCTTTCGCCGTTGGTGCCACGGAGCAGAGCCTCAAGCGACTTGCCGTCAAGGTGCGAAGGACGTCCGTCTATCCAGATTTCCACACTTTTTCCATTAAGTTTTATATTCCCGTCCTTGTCTATAGTTACCCCCGGAGCCTTTTTGATGAGCTCATAGCCGTTGGAGCCTTGGGCAAACGCGCTCTGTCCCACATTCATCACGAGTTTGTCTATTTTCATCTCCACAAGTCTCTCCCGCTCGACCAGGCGCGCTCCCTGCAACATCTGCGCATCCTCTTCCATATATACGGCAGGAAATTCAAGCGTGCCCTTGCCCATTGTCAGGTCGCGGCGTTGTTCGATGTAACCTACCATGGAGAATACGAGGGTATATTTTCCTTCCGGCGCGGAGAGGGAGAATTTTCCGTTCTCATCGCAGGCTGTCCCCGTGATGATGGTGCTGTCCCGGGAAATGGCAACGGTCGCCCAGGCAAGAGGGAATCCCGAACTCTTTTCAAAAACCTGACCCTTTACGGAAGAGCCGTTCTGTGCAGATGCTGCAGTGCCGATTAAGAATAAGCTTAGCGCGATAACTAATGTCAATGACTTTTTCATAATACTTATTTGTGTATTAGTGTTGTAATACACCGCAAATATATGTTAATAATCCGAATCTCCAAAATATTTTTACAAAAATAGTGCGCCTTTCATTATTGAGACAATTTTATTACTTTTGCTGCTTCGACCGGAGCATTTATGCGCCTTGAATAAAATATGAACCGTTCTAAAGAAATAATCCGGACAAGTTATATAGGTATAGGAACCAATCTTCTGCTCGTGCTTTTCAAGGCTGTAGTGGGGCTTGCATCCAACTCCATTGCAATTATTCTGGATGCCGTAAATAATCTCAGCGATGTCCTTTCCTCTGTCATAACAATATTCGGCGCCAAACTTGCGGGGCGTCCCGCAGATGTCGGTCACCCCTACGGTCACGGGCGCATTGAACATTTAAGCGCTCTGATAATCACTGCCATAGTGCTCTTGGCAGGAGTCCTGTCCCTGCTTGAGGCTGTAAGGAAAATAATTTACCCCGAAGTCCCGGAATATACTTCCGTTACCCTTTTTGTCCTTGCTGTCGCGGTGATAGTGAAATTTTTTCTCGGAAGATATGTGTTTCATGTGGGGAAGAAAGTCAAGTCGGATGCACTTGCAGCCTCGGGAGCCGATGCGTCCTTTGACTGTCTTATCTCACTTGCAACTCTCATTTCCGCTCTGGTTTTCATGACCTTCGGCTTGTCTGTGGATGCCTATCTCGCCGCTCTGATTTCGCTTGTCATAATAAAGGCGGGCGTGGAAATAGCAATAAGTCCTATGCGGCAGTTATTAGGCGCAAGAGCGGATTCCAAATTCTCGCAGAGTATAAAGGAAGATGTGGAGTCGGTGGAAGGAGTCCTGGGGGCTTATGACCTTTTGCTTCACGAATACGGTCCGCAGACCTATGTAGGCTCTGTCAATATAGAGGTGAAAGACACTTTGCCAGCATACAGGATAGATAAAATCACCCGTTGCGTCCAGAAGAAGATATTCGAGGATTACGGTATTTTCATTACCGTCGGAATCTATTCTGTGAATACCATGGATCCGGAGATTTCCGCCATACAGCGGGAAGTGGACGCCTTGGTCTGCAAGGATTGCGAGGTCCTGAACTATCACGGGCTGTATGTGGATATTGATGAGAAAGAGATAAGGTTCGATATACTTATAGACATTGCGATAAAGGATGCTGTCTCTGTGCGCAAGCGTATGCTCTCTCAAATGCAGTCCATGCATCCAGGCTACAAAATAATCATCAATATAGACAGGAATATAACAGATTAGAAATATGGCTATTTCCATAAAAATAGGGGATTTTGCAGAAAATTCCTTTTGCGGGAGCAAATGCTTAGGCAGTCCCGATCTGGCCCCGGATGCCGAATATCCTATGATTGAAGTGCGTGATGCCGGAGAAGTCTATGATTATCCGCTGACTCTGATTGCCCAGATCAATTGCGAAGATATTGCGGCTTTGGATACGGAAAATCTTCTGCCTCACGAAGGACTGCTTTATTTTTATGCCGCAGTCGAGGAAGCGCGCGGCTACGAAAGCCCCGTGCATCTTCTGCTGGGCGAGCTCGATAAAGCCCAGTATCGCGTGAAATATTCCAAGAGCTTCAACATGGAAACTTTCGAAACGAATTCCTTTAGCGATGAGGATGGGGAGCCTTTTGCAGCTCCTGCGAGGAACTTGGATTTCTCCCTTGACGGGGAGGGGGATTTCAAGATGCTTGAGCGCCGGGAGGACGGAGGCATTGTGCTTCTCAGCGTGGGCGCGGAGGCAGATTTCAATTTCACGGATGCTTCAAAACTTGAGTTTGTCGCAAAAGAATCGGACTTGCGCTTCGGTAATTGGAAGAAAATCAAGGCGTTTTTGGTGGATTAAATTATTTTTCTTACCTTTGCGCTCCTGCCGGTGCGAAAGCCGACAGGGGAACAATAAATATTAACTTAAATTTTTTGCAAAATGGCTGAATATTTGATGCCTGAGAAAAAGCAAGAGATTTTCGCGAAGTACGGAAAGTCTAATAAAGACACCGGCTCGGCAGAGAGTCAAGTTGCCTTATTTTCCTACCGTATCGCTCATCTTACCGAACATGTGAAGGCTAACAAGAAGGACGTTGCAACACGTCGCTCGCTCCTTCGCCTCGTCGGCAAGAGACGTCAGATTCTGGACTACCTCCAGAAAGTTGATATAGAGAGATACAGAAATATTGTCAAAGAGCTTGGTCTCCGTCGATAATATCTCAAAAGATAGGACAAAGGGGACGGTTCCGGAACGGAGCCTTCCCCTTTTTTAGAAGAAAAGACGTAATAGACGCAATATGAATATCATTAACAAAAAAATCGAATTGTCCGATGGTCGGATAATTGAAATCGAAACCGGAAAACTTGCCAAGCAGGCAGACGGTTCGGCTGTCGTAAAGATGGGGGGCACGATGCTCCTCGCAACTGTTTGCGCAGCAAAAGAAGTAAAAGAGGGCACAGACTTCATGCCCCTTACAGTAGACTACAAAGAGAAGTATTATTCAGCAGGACGTTTCCCGGGGGGCTTCCTCAAGAGGGAAGGAAAATCTTCAGACTACGAGGTGCTCATCTCCCGTCTTATCGACCGTCCTATCAGACCTCTCTGGCCGGATGATTTCCACCTTGAGGTTTTCGTGAACGTAAACTTGATTTCTGCAGAGAAAGACATACAGCCGGACGCTCTTGCCGGTCTTGCCGCATCCTGCGCGCTTGCAACCACAGACCTTCCTTTCGGAGGCCCGATCTCCGAAGTCCGCGTTTGCCGCATCAACGGTGAATTTGTAATCAATCCTACTTTCTCCGAGATGAAAGATGCCGACCTCGAACTTATGGTCGCAGCTACAGAGGAGAATATAATGATGGTTGAGGGTGATATGAAAGAGGTCAGCGAGCATGATATGCTCGAGGCAATCAAATTCGCCCACGAGGAGATTAAGAAACATTGCCGCGTGCAGAAAGAACTTATGCACGAGCTCGGAACCGACACCAATAAGCGTGACTATCCTCACGATGTGGAAGACGAGGAACTTCAGAAGGCGGTACGCGAGTTCTGCTACGACAAATGCTACACTCTTGCCAAGTCGGCAAAGCCTAAGCACGAGCGCGAGGAAGGATTCACTGCCATAAAGGACGAATTTCTCGCAACCCTCCCGGAGGAGGAACTCGAGGAGAAAACTCCGCTCGTAGAGCGTTACTACCATGCCATAGAGAAAGAGGCAATGCGCAATATGGTTCTCGATGAGGCTACACGCCTCGACGGACGTAAGTGCGACGAAGTGCGCCCTATATGGTGCGAAACGGATTATCTGCCTTGCGCACACGGCTCTGCCATATTCACCCGCGGAGAAACTCAATCGCTTGCTACCGTTACCCTCGGTACGAAGATGGATATGAAGGAGACGGACGAAGTCCTTGTCCAGGATGACCAGCAGATAGTCCTTCACTATAATTTCCCTCCGTTCGCGACAGGCGAGGCAAAGAGCCAGCGCGGAGTCGGACGCCGTGAGATAGGACATGGAAATCTCGCTCTCAGAGCGCTTAAGCCGGTTATCCCTGTGGCTCCGGAGAATCCTTACGCAGTGCGTATAGTTTCAGATATACTCGAATCCAACGGTTCTTCTTCAATGGCTTCCGTGTGCGGCGGCTGTCTTGCCCTTATGGACGCGGGTGTGCAGATAAAGAAACCTGTTGCCGGCGTTGCAATGGGTCTTATCACCGACGAGACCCGTCCTAACGAGCGTTATGCAATACTTACCGACATTCTCGGCGACGAGGATCACCTCGGAGACATGGACTTCAAGGTTACTGGTACCAAAGACGGCATCACAGCCACCCAGATGGACATCAAAGTGGACGGACTCAGCTACGATGTGCTTGAGAAGGCTCTCGAGCAGGCGCGCCTTGGCCGTCTGCACATCATGGGCGAGATGATGAAAACCATTTCAGAGCCTCGTGAGGACTACAAGCCGTTTGTTCCGCGCATTGAGGAAATCCGTATACCTGCCGAGTTCATCGGCGCTGTCATAGGAAAGGGCGGAGAAGTCATACAGAAAATACAGAAAGAGACCGGCACTGTCATCACCGTTGACGAGCAGCCGCTTCCGGGCGGCGGCACGGAGGGCGTTGTCCAGGTGTCTTCCGACAACAAGGAGGCTATGGTCAAGGCTCTTGACTGGGTAAAGGGTATATGCTCGGTTCCTGACGTGAACGAAGTATACCACGGCAAGGTCGTTTCAATACTCGAATTCGGTGCATTCATCGAGATACTTCCGGGCAAGGAGGGACTCCTCCACGTGTCTGAAATCGCTTGGGAAAAGACAGACAAAGTCGAGGATGTTCTCAGCGTAGGTCAGGAAGTGGATGTCAAACTTCTTGAGATAGACCAGAAAACCGGCAAGATGCGTCTTTCAATGAGAGCTCTTACCGAAAAGCCTGAGGGTTATGTTGAGCCTGAACGCAGACCGAGAGGCGGCCGCGACGAGCGTCGCGCAGGAGAACGTCGCGGAGGCGAGCGTGGTCCTCGTCGCGACGGAGAGCGTCGTGACAACCGCGGTCCTCGTCATGAAGGTGAGCGTCCACGTCGCAGTTTCGGTCCGAGAAATGAAGCTCCGGCACCGGAATTCAATGATTACAAAGAGCCTGTGGAAGAAGTCTTCTAATACGGCCTGGATAAATAGAGTAAGAGCGATCCTTCACAGGGTCGCTCTTCTTGGTTGTACTTAAAACTGTAAAAAATCGAATATCGCCAAAGCCAGACATTCTGCACATCTGACCCTGAAACTTTTAAAAATAAACATTTTCATATCGAGATGTTCTTATTTTTCTGATGCAAAGTTATGCAGAGCTTCTTTTGTGACAAAGACTTTGTGACGAAAGACTTTGTTTTGTCATTAAAAGGACGATTTTGTGACGAAAAAGAGCTTTTTTGGGATAAAAACAAAATTATTCTTATTTTTGTCACATGATAATGTGATGGGATTATGAATGGGACTCCTAATATTCTATGGCGTATGTCTCCGCAAATATGGTTCTTTGTGGGAGTGCCTCTGTTTTTTCTTTTTTTCTCTGCTTTCTATACTCCTTTTGAAATAAAGGAGTGGCTTGATATGGACAGGGGCTTGTTCTATTTCAATGTCTCCATAATGACATGTATTGTTCTTTTAGTGCTGGTAGCGACCCGCATAAGCCTGTTTTTCATGCGCAGAAGACTCGACCACAGCTGGCTCAGCTACATAGGTCTGTGCATTCTCGAGGCTCTTGTCTGCTCCGCTTTCCTTGCGCTTTTCACCTCTCTTATGGAGCAGGGCAATTACTTCAATGAGCTGGGACGTTGCTGCAAGCTGGTGTTTTTTACCAACTGTTTTCCATATTCCATAATCATACTCGGAGAGACTTTGTATGCCCGTTTAGGAGAGGCACAGGGGAATGAATCTTCGAGCCTTGTCCGCTTCTACGACAATAACAAGCAGCTTAAGTTCATAATAGCCGATGACGCCATAGTATATATTTCCGCGGAAGAGAATTACGTGCACATCCACTATCTGGACTCGGGCGTTCTCAAAGACTATCAACTGCGCGCTACCATGACTTCGATAGAGACGGTTGCCACAAAGGCGGGTCTTTTCCGTGCCCACAGGTCTTTTTACGTGAATCCGTCACATATAAAGGCTCTCCGGAAAGACAGTAACGGAGTATTCATTGCGGATATGGATGCGGAAGGAGTAATGATTCCGGTTTCAAAAAGGGTCTATCCCGAGCTTTCCCTGCTGATTTAGCGCATTTCCTTGCATATTCCCGCCGAACAGTTGATTTTATTTCAGACTGCCGGGAAAGCTACAGGCGTCAGGACTTGCATATTCCCTCCCGAATAGTTAATTTTGTTCCCCGTAATAAAATTTGACTATGAGCATAGACAGATGTGAACTTGTACGGGAATCTTTCTGCAAGAAGGCTGTAGAAGTGCAGCAAATGGGTAAAAGACCCTCTGAGTATTTTGGAGAACTTATATTCGACCGCGCAAAGATGCGCCGTTATCTCGACCCGGAAACTCTCGACAAGCTGTTCAACTGTATAGATCGCGGCGAGCCGCTTGACGAAAAGACTGCCGACGGTGTTGCCAAAGGCATGAAAGAATGGGCCTTGGAGCACGGAGTGACTCATTGTACTCATTGGTTTCAGCCCTTGACCGACGGCACGGCGGAGAAGCACGATTCCCTGATTGAATACGACTCCAAGGGGGGAGTGATCGAAGCTTTCGACGGGAACTCCCTCGTCCAGCAGGAGCCTGACGCTTCAGCATTTCCCAACGGGGGGATAAGAGCCACTTTTGAGGCTCGCGGCTACACGGCCTGGGACCCGACTTCGCCTGTATTTATCCAGGACGACACACTCTGCATCCCTACAATTTTCATTTCATACACTGGAGAGGCTCTGGACTACAAGGCGCCTCTGAAGAAAGCTATCAAGGCTGTAGGCGATGCAGCTTTGCCTATATGCAGACTTTTTGACAGCAAAGTCAATAAGGTTTATTGCTATCTCGGGTGGGAGCAGGAATATTTCCTTGTGGACGAAGAACTTTATGCGGCACGCCCCGACCTTATGATTACGGGACGTACCCTCATGGGGCATAATTCTTCCAAAAACCAGCAACTCGGAGACCATTATTTCGGGGCGATTCCCACACGTGTGGCATCCTTTATGCGCGATGTGGAGATTGCCGGCCTGCGTCTCGGAGTCCCGCTGAAGACCCGCCACAACGAGGTGGCGCCCAACCAGTTTGAGTTTGCCCCTATATACGGCGAATGCAATCTTGCCAACGACCAGAATCAGATAATAATGAATATGATGAATGTCATTGCGCGTAAGCATGGCTTTGTCGTACTCATGCACGAAAAACCTTTTGCAAGTGTGAACGGTTCCGGAAAGCATAACAACTGGTCTCTCGGCACGGACACGGGCACTCCTCTGCTCGCCCCTGGCAAGGACGCCTTGGGCAATCTTCAGTTCATCACTTTCTTTGTCAATGTGCTTGCCGCAGTCCAGAAACACAATGCACTGCTGAAGGCAAGTATTGCGAGCGCAGCCAACGCCCACCGCCTCGGCGCAAGCGAAGCCCCTCCGGCGATAATCTCCGCTTTCCTCGGACGTACAATGACGCAAGTCCTTCATAAATTGTTGGAAGTGCCATCCGACACCCCTATAGAGATAGCGGGCAAGAAAGGGAAAAAACTGGGCATAGTGGAGATACCTGAAATTTTTGTTGACAATACGGACCGAAATCGTACCTCTCCTTTTGCATTCACGGGCAACCGATTCGAGTTCCGTGCCGTGGGCTCTTCCGCCAACTGTGCCGGAGCTATGACAACTCTCAATGCCGCAGTGGCGGACCAGCTTGTCCTTTTCAAGGCGGAGCTTGACCGTGAACTCTCCAGGGGTAAGGCGCTGAACATAGCTTTGATGGATACTCTGAAGCCTATAATAGCCTCGGTAATCGATGTGCTTTGCTTCGATGGGAACGGCTATTCCGAAGAGTGGAAAAAGGAAGCGCAGCGCCGCGGGCTGGACACGGAGACGAGCGTTCCTGAAATGATAAAGGTCTTCACTCTCCCCGGGTCAGTGGAAATGTTCGGGCGCACGGGGGTTTATAGCGAGAAAGAACTGTATGCGCGCAATGAGGTGCGCTGGGAGATGTATTCCAAAAAGGTGCAAATAGAATCCCGCGTCATGGCGAGAATGGCTGTAAACCACATAATCCCGGCGGCGATAGAGTACAAAACACGTCTTCTGAAAGAAATTTCCCTCAATAAAGAAGTATTCGGCGGCATCGACGGCTGCTCCACGGAAATCGACGCCGTAAGACAGATAGCGTCCCTTGTCGAGGAAATAAAAATGAAAGTGGATGAAATGTTTGAAATGCGCAGGACGGCAAATGGTCTGGACGATGAATATCTGAAGGCGTCAAAATACAAGGAAGTCGCCGACATGCTCCTCGAGTTGCGCAAGCCTATAGATGCGCTCGAAGAAATTGTCGACAACAAGCTCTGGCCTCTGCCAAAATACAGGGAACTCCTGTTTATAAGTTAGAGAAACAGCATCCAGCCATATCCTGCTGCAAGGGCGATTGCAGCCTTGATTCCTTTTATCTTGAAGAAATCACGGCTGCTTTGCGCAATAAGAGGCAGTCCGGCATGACCATCCTGCGTAATGCAGCTTGCGATAAGTACGGGAAGAGGGATAATGCCTTGGGCGTAGAGCGTTACAAAAACCATGTGCGGGCCGGACTGCGGAATCATCCCCACCAGGACGGCAAAAAGAATCATCAGCGCCGTATTGTTCCCTATCCAACTTTTAAGGTCTATATAGTTTTCCGACAGACGCACCACAAGCATGACTCCGAGTGTCCACGCCAGCACTTTTGCAGCGTGAGGCAGCAAATGCTTCAGGCGCTCCTTCAAAGTCTTTGAATCCTCGTCCGCAGCCCCCTGCGAGACTTCCGCCGCCCTTCCTTTTTCCAGACGCGAAGCGGCAAGCCCTACGACAAGGGCGAGTGCGAACAGTCCGCCGAAAATATAAAGCGACAGGACGGGGAACTGCGCCAGCATCAGGAAAGATTCATCCCCCGTGGTGGCTATCATCATGGCAAGAAGCCCGCTGAAACCCATTGCCCCCTGAGAATACATGGATACGGTCACATATCCCCCGGCGCAGCCGGGAGCCGCCCCCAAAGCGCTCCCCAAAAGAACCTGTCCGAATTTAGAACTGCGGAATTTTCCTGTTATCCGCCCTTTTGTGGCATAGTCGATGACTTCTATAAAAGCCATCAGGGCTACAACTATAGCCGTGATTACAAGTGCTTCCTTGAGTATATCCCAATAACCTTCCATATTAAACAATATTTTAAAGCGAGGAAGAAGTCAGCATACGTGTAAAAATAATTGCGTCGGAATTAAAAAATTCCGACGCGAATATAATATTTTTTCTATTACATCATTCCGCCCATTCCGCCTCCTGGCATTGCAGGGGCTGCTGATGCAGGCTCGGGTATGTCTGAAACCACACACTCCGTAGTCAGGAACATTCCGGCAACGGAAGCTGCGTTCTCGAGTGCGACGCGAGCCACTTTAGTGGGGTCGATCACACCTGCCTCGAACATGTTCACATATTCTTCGCTGCGGGCATTGAAACCGAAGTCACCTTTGCCCTCGCGGACTTTGTTGATGATGACACTTCCCTCGAGCCCTGCGTTTGCGGCAATCTGGCGAAGAGGCTCTTCAATTGCCTTTGCAATGATGCGTATGCCTGTGGTTTCGTCTTCGTTTTCGCCTTTGAGCTCTTTGAGGGCATCGGTTGCGCGTACGAACGCTACGCCGCCTCCTGGGATGATTCCCTCTTCAACAGCCGCGCGTGTTGCTCCGAGGGCATCCTCCACGCGGTCTTTCTTCTCTTTCATCTCGACTTCTGTGGCTGCACCTACATAGAGTACAGCTACTCCGCCTGAGAGTTTGCCGAGACGCTCTTTGAGTTTTTCCTTATCGTAGTCTGAACTTGTGGTTTCGATTTGCTTGCGTATCAGCGCCACACGCTCCTCGATATCTTCTTTTTTACCTGCACCGCCCACGATAGTCGTGTTGTCCTTGGTGATTGTGACTTTCTCTGCCTTTCCGAGCATTTCAGGCGTGGTGTTTTCGAGGGTGAAGCCCCTGTCTTCGGAGATTACGCTCGCACCTGTGAGGGTGGCTATGTCCTGAAGCATTTCCTTGCGGCGGTCGCCGAAGCCCGGAGCCTTTACGGCAGCCACTTTCAACGCTCCGCGCAAACGGTTTACGACAAGAGTGGTGAGTGCCTCTCCGTCCACGTCCTCAGCTATGATGAGGAGGGATTTCCCTTCACGTGCAATAGGCTCGAGTATAGGGAGGAGGTCCTTCATGTTACTGATTTTCTTGTCGGTGAGGAGTATCAGTGCATCGTCGAGGTCGGCTTCCATTTTGTCTGAATTGGTCATGAAGTAAGGAGAGATATAGCCTCTGTCGAACTGCATGCCTTCCACAACCTTTACTGAAGTTTCCGTACCCTTTGCCTCTTCAACGGTGATAACGCCGTCCTTACCAACCTTTGACATGGCGTCTGCGATGAGTTTGCCTATGAAAGCATCGTTATTTGCCGAAATGGTGCCGACCTGCTCCACTTTGGAGTAATCCGTGCCCACTTCGCGGCTCTGCTTGCCGAGATTTGCGACTACTGCCTCCACAGCTTTGTCTATGCCCCTTTTCAGGTCCATAGGATTTGCGCCTGCGGTGACATTTTTCAGACCTACGTTTATGATTGCCTGTGCGAGGAGGGTAGCGGTCGTGGTGCCGTCGCCTGCCTGCTCATTCGTTCTGGTGGCAACGCTCTTGACCATCTGCGCACCCATATTCGCCACTTTGTTCTCAAGTTCGATTTCCTTTGCCACGGTCACTCCGTCCTTGGTCACCTGGGGTGCGCCGAATTTTTTGTCTATGACGACATTGCGGCCTTTAGGTCCGAGGGTAACTTTCACTGCATCCGCAAGTGTGTCCACACCTTCCTTCATGAGGGAACGTGCATCTTCGGTATATTTGATTTCTTTTGCCATGATAATATTGTTTTAAGATTACAGAATAGCGAGAATGTCAGACTGTTTTACAATCAAGTATTTCTTTTCAGCCACGTTTACCTCCGTGCCTGCATATTTGCCGTAGAGAACCACGTCTCCGACTTTTACTTCCATGGGTTCGTCCTTTTTGCCCGGACCTGCTGCGACAATTACGCCCTGTTGAGGTTTTTCTTTGGCTGTGTCAGGAATGTAAAGACCTGAAGCTGTCTGTGCCTGAGCCTCCTGAGGCTCAATTACAACTCTATCTGCAAGTGGTTTGATCATAATATTTGTATTTTAAAGTATATCAATCAAGCGCCCCGCTTCCGCGAGACGTTCACAATCGAATCAAGGTCCGTGCCAATAGTCTGCCGACTGCCAAATTGTCATCTGCCGACGAACTGCCAGAGTATTATACCCACCGCCACTGAAATGTTGAGGGAATGTTTTGTGCCGTATTGCGGGATTTCAAGGGCGAAGTCGGACTCATCCACGACCTCCTGCTGCACTCCGTCCACTTCATTTCCGAAAACAAGTGCATACCTGACGCCCTCGCTGCGGCGGAACTTGTCTAATTTGACAGAAGCTGTCGTCTGCTCTATGCTCACTATTGTATAGCCTTCTTTTTTCAGATCTTCTACGGCTTCGAGCGTGCTTTCATAATGCTTCCACGGGAGACTTAGCTCCGCCCCGAGCCCCGATTTGTGTATGTCCGGAGATGGCGGACAGGCGCAGATGCCGCAGAGAAGAAGTCTGTCCACCTTGAAGGCATCGCAACTGCGGAATGCCGATCCCACATTGTATGCGCTGCGTACGTTGTCGAGCACCACTACAAGACCCGATTCGGGCATGTCTTTGTATTCTTCCGCGCTGATTCTTCCGAGCTCTATATTGAGAAGTTTTCTGTCTTTCATCAAATCAATGTCATTTAATCGACAAAAGTACCAAAAAATGTTTATATTTGTAGAATTGTAATTGATAACGCGATGACAAGAGACTCACAAATTTTTGAACTTATAGCGGAAGAACGGGAACGTCAGACCTCCGGTCTTGAACTCATAGCTTCCGAGAACTATGTTTCAGATCAGGTCCTTGAGGCTATGGGGTCTGTATGTACTAACAAGTATGCCGAGGGGTATCCCGGGAAGCGCTACTACGGCGGCTGCGAAGTTGTGGATAAAATCGAACAGCTTGCAATAGACCGTCTGAAGGCTCTCTATGGTGCTTGTTGGGCAAATGTTCAGCCTCATTCGGGAGCTCAGGCAAACCTTGCCGTGATTATGGCTATACTCAAGCCGGGTGACACTTTTATGGGGCTCGATCTCTCACAAGGAGGACATCTTACTCACGGGTCTCCTGTCAATGCTTCGGGAATGCTTTACAAGGCAGTCGCCTACGGGCTCAACCCTGCAACCGGCCTTGTGGATTATGATGCTCTTGAGCAGAAGGCTCTCGAGTGCCGTCCCAAACTTATTATAGGCGGGGCTTCCGCATATTCCCGCGAGTGGGATTATGAGCGGCTGCGCGCAATTGCAGACGAGGTCGGAGCAATACTTTGGGTGGATATGGCGCACACCGCCGGTCCTATAGCGGCAGGCTTGCTCAAGAATCCTGTCCATTATGCCCACATAGTAACTTCCACGACTCACAAAACTCTCCGCGGCCCTCGCGGAGGTATCATCTTGCTGGGGAAGGATTTCGATGATCCACAGGGGCGACGCACTCCTAAGGGGGAGATAAAGAAAATGAGCCAGATACTCGATTCTTTTGTGTTCCCGGGAGTCCAGGGAGGTCCGCTCGAGCATGTGATTGCTTCGAAGGCGGTCGCTTTCCACGAGGCGCTTCAGCCTGAATTTGCCGAATATCAGGCTCAGGTTCTCAAAAATGCCAAGGCGCTTGCCGAGGAGTTTTCCCGTCGCGGCTATAAAATTGTTTCCGGCGGCACAGACAATCACCTTATGTTGATAGACCTCCGTTCACGCTTTCCAAAACTGTGCGGAAAGATTGCCGAGAAAGAGCTTGTCAAGGCGGACATCACACTCAATAAGAATATGGTTCCTTTCGATGACCGCTCGCCGTTCCAGACTTCAGGCTTGCGTGTCGGCACTCCTGCGATTAGCTCCCGCGGTTTTGTCGAAAGCGATATGCCTTTGATAGTAAGTCTTATAGACAGAGTCCTCGAGTCTGCCGCAGAGCATCTCGATCCTTCTGCCCCTATTTCTGCCGGAGTGCAGTCTCCGGAACACGACAAGGTGTTGGCAGACGTACGCACGGCTGTGCACAAAATGACGGCAGGACGTCCCCTTCGTAAATAAATTATACATATATAATATGACGCATAAAATCACATTGCCTCTATCATCCGATTGGAGGGTGGAAGAAGAAGTAATTAAAGAACAGGGCGAGGAAGTCCTCTCCTATTATGCCACTGCAGAAAGCTCTGTAGAAGACTCTCTCAAGGGTGCATCCATAGAACTTTACTTAGGCAATACTCCCGAAGATTCTTCTGCCGAGTTGGAGTGTATCAATTCTTATGTCGAGGCTTTTGATGTTCGGGATGAGAATGAAGAGATTCCTGTTCAGGAAATAAAAATACTCGGGCAGGATGGATATTATTATGATGCGGAGGACGAGAACGGTGCTCCTGTCATGGTGGCGTGTGTGGAAATAAAGCCCGGGACCCTTGTGATGGCGATTTTAGCGGCATCAGACGATGAAAAGCTTGATAATCTGCTCACTTTCGTAAACGATAATCTTAAAATAGACTAAGCCTTTAAATGTTTTAATAAAATTTTTCTAAAATTTCCCGATAAAAATTTTGTTAAAGTGAAATAAAGTCTTACCTTTGCAATCCCGCTCCT
>CAUUCY010000014.1:0-33578 GCA_963543835.1 uncultured Bacteroidales bacterium | reverse complement strand
TCAATTTCCTTTTCTTTTGTGGTCCGCCGCCTTGGACAATAGCCGGAGCCTCAAATTCCGAAGTACTGTTCCGGGGGGTCACCGGAGCAGCGGCTTTCCTTGCCTTTTCGTAATCACGTATGTAGGAGCGGTATTCGGTGTAAGTCCCATAGAAGTCCTTGACCACTCCGTCTCCGCAGAAAACAAGCAGATGCTCCGCCAGACGGTCCAGGAAATGCCTGTCGTGGGAGACGATTATGAGCGAGCCTTTGAAGTCCTTGAGGTATTCTTCAAGTATATTGAGGGTCACTATATCGAGGTCGTTGGTGGGCTCGTCGAGAACAAGAAGATTGGGATTCTGCATAAGGATGGTAAGCAGATACAGACGCCTCTTTTCTCCTCCCGAAAGCCTGGAAATTCTGTTGTTGAGCATGTCGTGAGGGAAAAGGAACTGCGACAGAAGACGAGTGTCATTCACTGTCTCAAGCACCGTCTGGTCCTCGTCAAAGTCCATTCCCTGCTGCCTATAATAGCCGATTTTCAAGGACTCCCCTCTTTCTATTATTCCGGAATCGGGATTCAGATTGCCTAAAAGCAGATTTATGAAAGTGGACTTGCCGAAACCGTTGCGTCCCACAATGCCGAGCTTTTCCCCACGGGCAAAATTATAAGTAAAATCCTTAAGGTAGCAATCTTGCCCCCAATAAAAGGAAACGTTCTTGCAGTTTATGATTTTGGAGCCAAGGCGGGAGCCCGTACTCACATCTGACAAAGACAATCTGCTCTCAGTGTAAGTGTTTTCCGCGCAGGCGGAAAGTTCATGGAAGGCATTTATACGGTATTTAGCCTTGCCGCTGCGTGCACAGGGAGTGGCATGTATCCACTCCAGCTCGCGCCGGAGTATATTGCGCACCCTGTCGGTTTCAGCATTATAATTATCTATACGCTCCTGCCGCTTTTGCAGATAATTCTCATAGTCGCCACGGCATATATAAATATTGCCACGGTCCATTTCCATGACGATATTGCATATGCGGTCGAGGAAATAACGATCGTGGGTAACCATGAAAAGAGTGCTGCGCGACTTTGTAAGATATGATTCAAGATATTCTATAGCCTCCGTGTCAAGGTGGTTTGTGGGCTCGTCCATTATGAAAAAATCCGCCTGCGAGGCAAGCATTTTCGTTATGGCAACCCTCTTCGCCTCCCCGCCCGACAGGGCTCCCATGCGCATTTCCGGAGCGAGACCGAAGTTGTCGAGTATTTTCTTTGCCGCGAGTTCCTGCTCAAAATCCCCCGTAAAGACTTCCTGGGCGATGCTGCGCTCCGAATCGAAGTAATAGTCCTGCTCCAGAAAGGCTGTCTTTATGTTTTTAAGAAATCTAAGCTGCCCTCCGGAGTCGGATTTGTCCTGCCCGGCGATAATGCGCATCAGGGAAGTCTTGCCCGTCCCGTTGGGGGCGATGAGGGCGATTTTATCTCCCTCGTTTATATTGAATCCTATATTCTCGAAAAGGACCTTCTCACCATAGGATTTGGATATGTTTTCAATCTGCAGGTAACTCGCCATTATTTGAAGAACTTATCGACTTGAGCGACTACATCGGGAAGCGCGAAGACAGCAACGCGGTCGTAAGCCTCCAACTGCGTGTCTCCCTTTGCAATAAAGCCATCGTTGCCGCGAATCACTCCGCCGACTATGGCATTTTTGGGAAAACCGAGTTCCGCGAGCGGCCGCTGCGTAATCAGCGACTTGGGGGCAACAGTATATTCCAGGACTTCGGCCTCCGTGCCGTTCATATATTTTACAAAACGTGCGCGCCCGCTCAGAGTGAACTTGAAAATACACCCTGCTGTCAGCAGTTTTTTATTTATCACCACATCCACCCCCATCTCCTCCGCGAGATGTATATATTCGAGATTCTCCACCTCCGCGATAGCGCGCCCGACACCCAGTTTTTTCGCCACCACGCAAGTCAGGACATTGGTCTCGTCGCTGCCCGAAAGCGCCACGAAAGCATCATAATTGCGTATACCCTCCTCCGCGAGAAAATCGGTGTTGCGGCCGTCTCCGCATACTATATTCACTTCGTTTGGAAGTTTTTCCGTGAGATATACACACTTGCCCCTGTCACGCTCAATCAGTTTTATATCTTCAAGCTTGCCGCAGAGCGCGGATGCCGTAAGCTGCCCCGTGGTGCTGCCTCCAAGTATCATAACCCTGTTGATTTTGAGATTGCTGCGCCCGAAGATATTGATAAGCAAGGGAAGACCTTCGCGACGGGTTATTATAAACACCAAATCGTGGAAGAGAAAACGGGTGTCTGTTTTAGGGATTATCGTATGATCTCCTCTGGCTATCGCGATTATGCGGAACTGCTCCATAGCCTCCCGACCCGCCTGTTCGACAAACTCTTTCAAGGTTAGGTCGAGCAGGGAAGAATCTTCCTCGAGCTTGAAAACGACTATCTGAAGCTTCCCGTGCGCAAATTCCATGGTATCCGAAGATGCAGTGTGGCGCAGTTGGTCCACAATTTCGTCCGCCGCAATCTTCTCGGGATAGAACATCAGTTCTATACCCATTTCCTTGAACATCAGTTTGTTCTCGGGAGAAAGCAAATCCTCGTCGTCTACCCGCGCAATCACCCTGCGGGCTCCGAGATTCTTCGCTATCAGCGCGCTCACTATATTCACGTCCTGATGAGTGAAAGGAGTCACGGAAATAAAAAGATCCGCATTATGAACGCCCGCGCTTTTCAAGACCTTAATCGAAGATGCGTTACCGTGGATGGTAATCACATCCGCATTATCGGCAAGACGCGCGAGACGGTCGGAATCCGCATCTATTACGGTTATCTCATTTGCCTCGCGACTCAGAAGTTTGGCAAGGTGCGCACCGATTGCGCCTGCTCCTTCGATTACAATTTTCATATTCTTCTTTTCCTAATATATTCGAAAACCCTGTCTCCGTAAATAAATGCCGCAGGAAGTATAAAGCCCCTCCAGAATCCGTTTATAGTGGATACCGGTCTGATACGCCACTCGCGGCCGGCACGCAGCTGGAGAAATTCGCGATGCGCTTTCATCACTGCCATAAAGTAGCTCCCGCGACCTCTCAAAAGATAGACAAGAGCGGAAAGCAGATCCAGACACATACGCAGGAAAATGCGCAATGCCGCGCGTCGGCGTCCAATGGTGGAGCGGAGGTTGTTGCCCAACATCAGCAGATTGTTGCGATAGTTGAGTTTGAGCTTTAAAGGGGAATCATTGGCAAGAGTGCCTCCGCCCACGTGATACACTACAGATTCAGGAACCACGTCTATGCTATAGCCCTGCAACTGCGCGCGCCAGCAATAATCTATTTCCTCCATATGTGCGAAAAAACGCTCGTCCAGCCCCCCTAAACGGTGCCATACATCGGAGCGGACTGCAAGGCAGGCTCCGCTCACCCACATGACTTTGGCAGGAGAGTCGTACTGCCCGAAGTCTTTTTCCACCCTCCCGAGCACGCGCCCGCGACAGAAAGGGTAGCCGAAGAAGTCGATATAGCCTCCTGCCGCCCCGGCATATTCGAACATATCTCTTTCTGCCCGGGAATGGATTTTGGGACCGCAGGCGGCGCAACCGGGATTTTCTTCAAGATGCCTGATGAGAGGCTGAAGCCAGCCCTCCGGCACTTCCACATCAGAATTGATGAGCACATAATACTGCGCCTCAATCTGACTCAAAGCCCTGTTGTAGCCGCCCGTAAATCCGTAATTTTTGTCAAAGACCATAGTCCGCACCGAAGCCTTGAAGCGGCTTTGCAATAATTCCACGGAACCGTCAGTGCTGGCATTGTCCGCAACTACAAGTTCCGCATCCTGCCCTTCTATGCTTTCTATCAGAGCAGGAAGGAACTTTTCAAGAAAAGTCCTCGTATTCCAATTCAGTATGACTACGGCAGTCTTCATTATTTGCCTCTGGTAATTGCCAGAGCCCTGTCAGGGTAATTGGTAATGACTGCATCGCAGCCTATATTTATCAGTCTCTGTATCTCTTCGGGGTCGTCAACCGTCCAAGGCACTATCTTCGTCCCGTCCAAATGGCACTTTTTCACCATTTCCTCTGTCACGCAGACGTGTTCGGGACTTATCCAGTCGGGAATAAAATCGAGGCGCGCCTTGTTCTCCTCATAATCCGGATCACTCTTGTCTGTAAGATAAGAAAGGACTACTTCAGGATAATTCCTGTGCATATAATTAAGACCAAACGTGTCGAAACATTGAATGACGAGACGGTCGCCGAGCCCTTTGGAAAGCAGGAGAGGCAGGGTTATATTTATATTTTCCGTAATCTCAGGCCAGAGTTCTCCCTCGCCTTTGCCCTGTCTGTTCTTGATTTCTATATTATATCTCGGCAGGTCGAAGCCCTTGTCCTTGGCATACTTCTCGCATGCGTCTATAAGCTCGGAAAGCAGAGGCTTCTTCGCCGGAATAAGCTCGTGGTCCGGGAATTTGTCATTCTTTGCCAGCCCCACATCGTATTTGGCTATAGAGTCGTAAGGCATGGTATAGAGATACTCCTTAGGCTCATTTTTAAGCACGCGTGTGCCATTGGGACGAGTCGAGTAGCGCGGATGGAAATAACTGTCGTGGGACACCACGGGAAGTTTGTCCTTGCTAAGCCAAACATCGAGTTCGAGGGTATTGCAGCCGAGCTCTATGGCGTGAATCTGGGCTTCTATCGTATCCTCAGGTTTAAGCCCCGCGCCTCCTCTGTGCGCTTGGACATCGCAGTATGCCGACATATCGAAAACCTGCTTGACAGCCTTGCCCGCCTTGTCGGAAACCACTATCACCAGTTTGTTGGAATATTGGGAAGGAGTGGCTGCATAGAAGACATGGGAATGAGCTCCGGAATCGGGTTTGTTACACAGCACATCATCCTCGACTTTTTTCAACTCTCCCATATATGAAGCGTCTTCATACCACTCAAACTTAAAGCCTTTGCAGGTATCGGCAACGCTGACCACCACGGAATTGGGGTGCATACGGCTCTGCCCCAAATGGAAAAAATGGATTTCCTGCCCTTCTACAGAACTGTAACTTGCAGGAGTCTGCTTGCAGGACTGAAGTGCAGACGCTGCAAGGATAGCGAAAGCTATTGTAAATATCTTTTTCATAACAGAAATTTTGTACGCATATAAGCTGGATTCAAATATAAGAAAAATCCCGGCCTTTGTCAAGGTCGGGATTCAATCTTAATTCTTTATGACAATATTATCAAGGAAGAACCGGCCTGCACCTTTTACATTCCACTTGAATTCTCCATTATCAAGAACACGTTCCATAAGGAAGACAAACTTTGTCTTGTTGGTAACTCCCTTTGCCTTTATCTCACCCGACTTGTTCCAAAGGTATTGCCCTTTCGTCTGGGCAGATACAAGACCGTCACTGAGTTTCGTCCCGTTCTCGAACTCCCCGTCTCCTATCAGATACACTCCCATAGGTCCGGAATCCACGGTGCCGTCTCCCTGGACCATCATACAATAGTCGAAGGAAATCAGGACATCGGTAGGAGTGTCCGGAAGAGTGCTTACTTCGAGTTGCAGAGCAGTGTTGTGACCGCCCGTTCTGCTGAATTTGAGGTAACCGTCCTGGAGATACATCAGTTTTTCTCCCTTGTTGAGATCTGTATAGCCTTTTGCTTTTAAGACAGGCTCGAAGGCGTTGGCAAGCTCCTCTATGCCCCAGATATTCGGAGCCTTATCACCCTCGCCCTCAATTGTTTTCCCTACAGGGGTGCCGGCATCTTTCAGAGCAGCGGCAAAGGTCTCGGTCCAGCCGAAGTCATCCTGGAAGAAAGTCTGAGGAACAGGGAGCTCGCCTCCGCCCGGAGAATCCGTAACCTCGAATAAAGGTCCTATATCTTCTCCATCGTCATCATTGTCGGCAAGACGGCAGGTGCCTCCATTAGGATTTTTGAGCGGTCCGCTATCGCTTGCCTGCCAGTTGGCAACGCATCTCATTCTGAACTTAGGCTCGCGACAAGGAGCTGCAAGAGTCCAATAGCACTCTACTTTCACATTTGATGTTTTCTCGATGAAGTTGTACTGAGCATTGGTTCCGGTCGAAGTTTCTGCAGCCACAGGATATTCATCTGCAGGCTTCCAGTCATTGCCGTCGAAATATTCGAGCATCCAGTACTTCTGCCCCGATCCGGAGACTCTTGTATGGAAACTTATGTGAAGTTTGGTGCCGGCAGGATACTCATAGTTGTCTGTCGCGGAGAACTGCCAGTAATCGCCCGGCCATGCTCCGGTCACGTAAGGATGACCGGTCCCGCCTATAATTCTCTTAGGATTTCCGTTGGTCGGGCTTGTCCCGGTCTTGTCAACCTGGTAGTAAGTGATTTTTCCGTCTCCCTCGACATTGGCAGGGACATAAAGCTCGCTGAAACCCTCTTTAAGGTCTACCACACCGGCGGTGCCGCCAAAGTATGAAGCATAAGCGCTCAGGAGCTTTGTAGTGAATCTCCATTTTACCTTGAGGGGCTTGTCCGGCTTAGGCACTACTGCAGGACCATTATCCTTTACTACAAGCGGGAGTATGGCAATGGCGTTTGAGCTCAATACCCCATAGCAGTAGCCTGTCACTTCTATCTTATGGGCAACAAGTCCGTCTATGCCAAGACCCTCCGCAGGGTCCACAAGCGTGACGGCATAATCCTGTCCGTCTATGTTTACCACTATATTTCCCGAAGATTCCACACCGCTGAATTTGACAAAATCCATTGCAGCGGGCTTGTAGGTCGCGATGCTTTCGGTAATAACGAGCGGTTCCGGAGCGGTGAAGGTCCCTTCCGAGAGCACGGAAATCCCGTCAAGCTGCTTTATGACAGGCATACCGTTGACTGTTCCCTTTATGCCCTTGATGTCTACGCTTGAGCCGGACTTTACTTCAGCTTTTGCAAGTACATAAGAATTTGCCGTACCGTCGGTAATCACAAAGCCGCGGCTTGTCAAAGCAGCAACTGTGGCATTCTTGATGATAAGCGGCTCATCGTCCTTAATCGAAGCAAGGTCTTTTACGGACTTCTCGGAAGCATCGCGGTAAGCGTCCCCTTCCTGTTTTACGATTACAATATAGCGGCTCGCAATGGTATTCCCGGAAAACACGAGCGTGTCTTTCCTCGGGGCGAGCATGCCTTTGGAATCCGTGTTGCTTGCAGCAAGCACAGTAACCTCTGTTTTACCGAAGCCTTCGGAAGGATCGACTGTAATCCAATCCGGAGCTTTGACATGCCACTGAGCATCGGAGAAAACGGTCAGCATCTGTCCTTGAGGCGAATCGGCAGCAAATTCGAGGACCGATTTGGCTCCACGGACGGCTTTTGCCAAATTGTCCCCCTCCTTGGGAGTACAAGACGCCAAGGCAAAGCCTATCGCGAGTACAGAGAGGGCAAGAGAGATAATGTTTTCTATCTTTTTCATACTAAATTCAAATATTCAAGACTAATTCCATTTAGGATTCTGCTTAAGATTTTTATTGAGTTCGAGTTCCTTGGAAGGAATAGGGAAGAAATAGTGCATTCCCTCGTCGAAGGAGTGTCCGATTGAGTGCATTACATCAATGAATCCCTTTTCGTCAGAGTTCCCCGTTACCGGTGCTGCGAGGAAGACATCTTCGCCTATCTTGATTTTTTCGAGAGTGGAGTTTGTATCATCAGTATAGAAGGTGTACTTGCTCTTGTCTCCGAAATCATAGTTACCCGGTCCCGGGATATACATTCCGTACATAGCCTGATTTATAGCATAACCGGCTTTCCAGCGCATAAGGTCGAAATAACGTCCCCAACCCTCTGCAAAGAGTTCTATCGCTCTTTCACGGCGGATTTCAAGTATCACACCCTTGTTGGCGCCGGAAACATTCGGATAACCTGTCTTCTCCGAAGCAAGATATGGGTCAGGACTTGCATTTGCCGCTGCCATATTCAGATCCGGCATACCCGCACGCTTGCGTATAAGATTGACGGACTTGTCAATATCCTCCTGAGTGAGACTTCCCCTCTCTGCCTTTGCTTCGGCATAGTTGAGAAGCAATTCTGCATACCTGTAGACAGGAAGATCGTTGAAGCAGTTGTCGGTTGAATAAGGCTTGGTATTGTATGCCGGAACATACTTTATCATTTGATAGCCGGTGTGGCAGTATTTGAACTCGGGACCGCAATTTGCAACGCCCCAGCTATAACCCGGAGTGCGTATCGTCTGCGCAAGACGCGGGTCCCTGTCCTTCACCTCATCGGCAAAAGTCATAAGTTCCCAGCCCGGCTTGTCGGTAAACCTCTTGCCGTCCTTCATGAGATACTGGTCAACAAGCTTTTTTGTCATACCGGGACGGGAAGCGGTCTGGTTCGTGTAGAATCTTCCGAGGTCATGCTTTATTTTAAGACTCTGGTCGAAATTTATCGCAAGTATGAACTCATCCGTATTCGCATCGTTCTCATTGAAGAGGGTGAGGTAGTCCTGAGAGACCTTGCCTGTCGAGAAGAGTTTGTACTTTTGGCTCGTAATGAGTTTCTCGGCAGCATCTATCGCCTGATCGAGGTACCAGTCGGCATCGTGGCTGCTTCCGTCAGATGCAGTATAAGACTGGGAGAACGGAGCCGGCTCCGAGTGGTACTTCCTGAAAGTCCCTTCGAAGAGACAGAACTGGGCTTTGAGGAACATGGCAGTGTACTTATTGACACGGTATGCCGTCTCGGGAGCAGGATACTTCTCCGGAAGATTCTCTATGGCATAGTCAATATCCTCTATCATATGCCTGAGGACGGTCTCACGGCTGTCTCTCGGGTTGTAGAGGTCCGAATCCGACGAGCCTATTTCGTGGTCTATCCATGGGACATCACCGAACTTTGCGACTTTGTCGGCGTAGAAGAATGCACGCCAGAATCTTGTAAGCGCAGTATATTTTGTAAGCGCAGCCTTGTCTTCGCACTTGTTGACATTTGCAAGGAGGGTGTTCATTTTTCTCAGATTACTCCATGACCATCCTCCACCGGTCTGAGGCACGGTCCTGTCATTTCCTCCGCGAATAAGGGAGGAAGGATTTCTGGTTATCATCACATCACTCTCCGCAGCGAAGCACTCTTTGTCCAGGAGATTGTTGTAGAAAGTATTTGTGAAAAGCTGGAGATCCTCTTCTGTCCTGAAATATGCATCGGCGGTCAGCTGGGACTCCGGAGTGAGCTTCAGCAGGTCGTCACACGCAGCAAATGAAAATGCTGCAAGCACAAGAAATATAATTGATTTTTTCATATTCATGTTCATATTTAGAAGGTGATATCGATACCGAACATGTATGTCTTCTGCCAAGGATATGAACCGTTATTCAGATCGTCCCCGGTGCTGTTGTTGCGATTGAAACAACTTTCAGGGTCTATATGGTCCGTAACCTTGGTGATAGGAGACCAGTAATAGAGGTTTTCGCCCGAGAAGTATATTCTGAACTTCTCAAGACCCACATGCGAGATAAGTTTCTTAGGGAGTTCATAACCGAATGTAAGGTTCTTCAAACGAGTGTACCTTACATTCTGGATATAACGGTCATTCGCAAGGCGTCCGAGCTCGCCGCCGCTGTTGGAAGCGACATTCGAGCGTGGTCTTGGGAAGTATGCGTCAGGATTGTCTTCGGACCAGCACTTGTCGAGGAAGCCCTTGCTGATGAAAGTAGGGTAACCGAGCGAATATGGTCCCCAGAAATCGAAGCTCGATCTTGAAGGATACCAGTAATGATTGCCCGTTCCCTCGAAGAATATGCTGAAGTCGAATCCCAGATATTGGAATGAAGTTGTCAGTCCGTAATGAAGCTTAGGAAGCGCATTCCCGAGATATACGAGGTCCCCGTGGTCTTCAACCGTATTCTTACCTATGTTTATCACCCCGTCATTATTCTGGTCAACGAACTTCAGGTCCCCGGCTTTCCAGCCGCCGTTGAGGTTGGCGTTGAAGTAGGACTGGTCATGGGCTGTCGTATATGCGATAGCCTCTTCCGTACTCTTGAAGAGTCCGTCTGTCTTGAAACCCCAGATCTCGCCTACCTCCATTCCCTCGTAGAAATTGGAAAGGAGCTTGTCCTTGTTTGCGAACTTAGTGATATGGGTCGTGTAGTAACTGAGAGTCGGTTTGAAGCCGTAGTTGAATTCCTTGCCGAACAGCCGGAAAGAATCCCTCCAGCTGAGAGAAAGCTCGAAACCCTTAGTGGAAAGATCCGCGGCATTCATCTCCGGCTCGGAAGCGCCATATACGGCAGGGAGGTCCATGCCTTCGGTAAGCATGCCGATAGTATTGCGTATGTAAGCCTCCGCCGTGAAATCAAGACGGTTGTTGAACATTCCGAGGTCTATACCTATATTGCTCTGCTGAGTAGTCTCCCAAGTAAGGTCGGACGAAACAGGATCATCGAGGTTGGTGTACCTTGCCATATCGCTTCCGCCGAAGTTGTATCCGCTGAAAGTCCTGAAGTTCACAAGACGCATAAAAGTGTAGTTTGAACTTGTCTTCTGGTTTCCGAGCGTACCGTATGAAGCGCGGAACTTGAGGTTGTTGACCATGGACTTGATCGGGGCGAAGAAAGGCTCCTCGCTGATACGCCAGCCCAGTGATGCAGACGGGAAAAAGCCCCATTTGTGCCCCACGGCAAAGCGTGAAGAACCGTCGTAACGTGCAGATACTTCGGCAAGATAGCGTCCCTTATAGTCGTAATTGAGACGTCCGAAGAAACCGAGATTCCTCCATGCCGTCTGACCTCCGCTGATTTCGGGGGCACGTTTTGATGTAGAAATGAGGGAAAGGTCCGAAAGTTCCTTTGTAATAAGGTCATAGCCTCTCGCCCCTACACTCTTGCGATGGAAAGTATCGAAGTTGGTACCTATCATTGCGGTAAGGTGATGAGCCTCCTTGAAAGTGTTTTCATAGGTAGCGAACACGTTCGATGAAGTGTAAACATACTCGCTTATGGCTTCTCCCATCCAGTTCGTGAAAGCTCCGCCGTTGTCGTACTCGACGATCTCGCCCGGAGTCTGGGAGTAGGAAATCTTGCTTCCCCTGTGGGTATTGTGATTCTGATATGTACGATAGGTGTAATTTGCCTTTATGGTGAACTGCCTGGTCGGAGTGATGGTCAGTTCCGTGGTGTTGGCAAGGTCATTGCGCTTCTGTAGATTACTGAAACCTTCGGCATATGCGTAATGTCTTCCGTTTGCAACGCGATAGCCTATGGCATCCACAAAGTAAAGCCAGCTTCCGTCAGGGTTTTTGAGAGGGAAGCAGGCGGGAGCATGACGGTTGGAATAAGCGAATGAATCCTGTACATTATTGAGACCCGGGTAATTATAGCTCGAAGTAAAGAAATTCGTATTGTTGCTTATGCGTGCATATTTGTTGATGCGTGCGTCGATTTTCGCACGTATGTTATATTTCTCGAATACATCCGGATTAGCCTTTATCATACCCTGCTGGCGGTCATATTGACCTGAAATATAGTATTTCACCGCCTTGTTTCCGCCGCTGATCGAGATACTGTGGTTATTTACAGGATGATAATCGTTGTACATTTCGTGCCACCAGTCGGTGTTTGCGTAGTACTTATAGTGTTTTCCGTCGGCAGTCGTGACAACCCAGGGACGATCGGGATGCTCTTTCTTGTCGTTTACCCTTGCAAGAAGTTCTATCATATCGTCATTGTTGTAGTTCACATAGTTGGAGCCCTTGGTCTCGTACCAGAACTTGTTGATGGTGTAGACGGACCAGTAGCCTCTGGTCTCCCAGTCCGTGGAAGTCGTAGGAGTTTCAATTCCCCAGCGTCCGCTATAGCGCACCACAGCCTTTTCGTTGTCGCTCTTTCCCTCTTTGGTTGTGACGAGAATCACACCGAATGCGGCACGGGCACCGTACACGGCTGCGGAAGATGCGTCCTTGATGATAGAGATTGAAGCCACATCGTTGGGGTTGATGCGGTCTATATCTCCCTCGACACCGTCAATGAGTACGAGAGGGCTTCCTCCGTGAATTGAAGTGTAACCGCGTACATTGAGCGTAGCCGTAGATCCGGGGTTACCGCTTGTTGTGGAAACGTTGAGTCCGGGAACAGTGCCCTGAAGCATTGTGGAGATGTTATGGGAAGTGCGGTTCTCGATAGATTTTGCATCCACTGCCGTTATTGCACCGGTCAGGTTCACTTTTTTCTGTGTACCGTAGCCGACAACGACTGTCTCATCGAGAGTCATTGCATCCTCTTTAAGGACCACATTCACCACGTCAGTGCCCATTGGCACTGTAACCCTCTTGGTTTCATATCCGAGGGATTGGAACACAAGGACCACATCACCGGTCTTTACGCTGATAGAATAAAGACCGTCCATGTCGGTAGTGACACCCTGAGAGGTACCGTCAACCAGCACGGCGGCACCGAGCACAGGGAGTTCCGATGTGTCGGATACCTTTCCGGTGATAGTCCTCTGCTGCGCGAACGCCGAGAGTGCACCCGCCATAAGCAACAATATAGTTGCAAATGTTCTGGCTTGTTTCATAAGATAGAGATTAGTTTGTTTTTATTTCAGTAAATGTTATTTGTATGTGTCAAGAGAAAATTTCTTGGGTCTTGTCATAGTTTCAGTATATGTCCTTCCCTCATCGTCTGTCACACTTATTTCAAGAGTGGAAGTCGCCGATGACGCATTCACCCTGAACATGTGGTTGGTGGCAAAAGGAGAGAAAGTAATATCGGAGGCGCCTGCGGCAAATCTCTTCCCGCAATATGCTACAAGGAACAGAGGGTCGAAGAGGCTTGCCCTGGTGGCATTGAGTGTCTTCCCCGTTTCCTTTTCCGTGACAGAAATCTTCCAGTCGGAGTTATAGTCCCAAATGTTTATCAGGACCTGATTTGCCGTGCTGGAAGTGTTGTAAGCACCGTATCGAGTAAGGCAGCTGTTGTATTTGTCCGGCTGGGACGGGGCAATCTCCGCAGCATCTATATTTATCGCGTTGCGATCGTACGTACGGAACTGATACTCCGCAGCACGCCCTGTTCCCTTGTAATAGGAGCTCATCTTGTCGCCTTTCATACTTGCCACCCTGTATCCTCCCGGAGCCCCGTCCTGTGCAAGGTTCAGCTGAGGAGTATAGTATCCTGCCCACCACCAGGTGGCGCACACTGCTCCCGAGTTATGTTCTGTGATATTATCGTCCGACACCGTCCACATCTTGTGAGTATGCCCTGTGAGTACATAAACCTTGTATCCGTCGAGATAATATTTCAGAGTAGAAGCGTTCATAAGGGAAGTACCGCCGTTCTGATTGTACATCGGAGCGTGCATGGAAAGGACTATAGGGGTATCCTTGCCGACAAGGCTGAGGTCCTTCGCGAGCCATTCGAGATTGTCGGCATTGATGTCTTCCATATAATGGCGGTCGGCAGGAGTCTTTCCCGAAGTGTTGGTACACAAAATATTGTCGAGCACGATATAGTGGAATTTTCCTATATTGAAAGAATAGTAATTCGGTCCTATGAGTTCCTTGTATTTTGTAACGGTGTCCCAATCTCCCGAGAAATACATATCGTGGTCGTGATTCCCTATTGTGTGATATATAGGCAGGTCCTTGATTGCGGCCACGTCTTTCAGATATTCTTCAAAACTGTACTTATTGGTGTACCAATATCGGTCCCAGGTCATATCGCCGAGTGTCAGGCCATAAATTTTATCGTTTTTGTTTGCGGCAATGTACTCGTTCACGTCGGAGCAGAAATTGGCAAACTGATTATGGTCATTGGTGCGTGCGGCAAGGTGCATATCACCGAACACGAGCATAGTATGGTCTGTCTGATCTCCGTCGTCGAAGAGCTCGAAATCTATACGCTCCGCCTTATTGGCTCTGGCAGAAGTAGTTTTCCAGAATATGGGCTGTACCCCTTTAGTCACGACTTTGTAGCCCGATGGAACACTGACGAATACATATCCGTTCTTCTTTTCGGAATTGAGCTCATACACGCCCCGGGAGTCCGTAGTGGTCACTTCATATCCGTCGGAAACTGCAACGCCAGCCACCGGCTTCACTCCGCAGAGTATGGCTCCATATACGGTGGTGGTGGACTTAGGAGTTATGTCCACCTTTATAGTCACTGTCACTCTGGTGGAAGAGCTGACGGTATATGACGTTTCACCGCGGCGGATTTTGACCGTATATTCTCCTGAGGACAAGGCTTCGCTTATGTTTACGGCGAAAGAATTATCCGTTGCGTCCTTGATTTTGAGTGAAAGCTCCTTGGAACTTTTGTTATCGATAAATACGAGCTCATCGCCGTCGGACGGTCCCCTGCCCGAAAAGCTGAAAGTGTAATCTTCCCCGTACACTACGGAAATACTGGACGGGATTGCAACACCTGTGATGATGAATTTACCGTTATTGTTGCCTCCGCCGTTATCAGGACTCTCAGGACCCTTGTCTCTGCAAGCTATCAGGCTTGACAGAGCGAGGAAAGAGGCAAACACTATTGATATGTACTTCGTAATTCTCATAATCAGGATTATTAAGACAAGACTTTCTTCTCGCTTGGGACAAGGAGTGCGCAAAGCACCACACCAATTAGCGCACCTACTGCAACGGAGAGCATCGCCGCATCCCAGGATTGGCTGTTGGCTATGCCGCCGACAAGAATTTTAGAGCATACGGCGTCTCCGAAGAGGTAGCCGAAAAGTCCCACGAAACCCGCTGCCGTACCTGCCGCATTCTTCGGGACAAGATTGAGCGCCTGCACTCCCGTAAGGGCAACAGGGCCGTAGATAAAGAAGCCTATGAGGCAGAGCGCTATGTAAATCAGGACTTTCCTGGTTGCAGGCTCCGCGTTTATCATGCCGTTGCCGACCATCCAGTAAAGCACGACTCCGGCAGCGCAGAGTGCCATACATATTGCATTCATGGGGGCGCAACGTCCCTTGAAGAGTTTGGCTGTGAGAAAGCCGCAGACTATAGTGCCCACCGCTCCCACTATGTTGTGGACGGAAAAAGCCACCTTGCTTTCGGCTGCAGTCATAATGCCCTTTGCCTGAAGATATGAAGGGGCCCAGTCACCTACTCCGTAACGCACCATATACACGGCGACATTGGAAACGGCAACCACCCAAAGGAGTTTGTTTTTGAGGACGTAATCGACGAACAAGGTCTTGAACGGCAATTTTTCGCCCGCCTGTCCCTTGTTTTTCACTCCGCTATAGTCTTTGCGCCAATCCTGCACAGCCGGAAGTCCGCAGGATTCCGGAGTGTCACGTATAGCCCACCAGCAGAAAATAGCTATTACGATGGCTATGACTGCAGGGAAAACGAAATTGCCCCTCCAGGTCTGAGCAATGCCGAGATCGGCGAAGAGCGCCACGCCTGCAATTGCGAGGAAACCGAGAGAGAAACTTCCTATGGTGTGGGAAACATTCCACACGCTCATCTTGAAACTGCGTTCATTCTGGCTGAACCAATGCGCCATTATTCTCCCGCACGGAGGCCAGCCGAAGCCGCTCAGCCAGCCTACTATCAGCATAAGGGCGAAGATTATGGCTGTATTCACCATAGTGTTGCCCCCATAAGGGAAGACTCCCACCAATATCATGGTAAGTGCCGACAGCACGAGACCTATACCGAGGAATTTGCGTGCATCCGAGCGGTCTGAGACGCTGCCCATTATGAATTTGGAGAAGGCGTAGGCTATTGAAACTGCCGACATGGCAAGCCCGACCTTTCCTGCATCGAGTATACCGTCCGAAATCATGTCGGGAGCGGCGAGCGAAAGATTCTTTCTAACAAGATAGTAGCCGGCATAGCCTAAAAATGCGCCGAGAAAAACTTTGATTCTCATTGCCTTGTACTCTTTATCTACCTTCTCCGGAGCAATAGGGGCTTTCGCCTTCGGCGGATCTAAAAATCTTGGCATATTCGTTTTCTATGTTTAAGCAAATGCTAAAATAATAAAAAAATATTCTTATACAAAACGTTTTTATGATTTATCTCAAAAAAACTATATATTATCAAGCCCTTTGTAGGCGTCCGTTATTTCGCTCACAAGAGGGTCTCCCTTGGCGATTCCCGTGTATTTCGAGATTGTCGCTTCAAGCCCTTCTGCCTTGATCGAAGACAGCATTTCCACGCTCTGAGCATCCTCCGGATTGTCGAAACGCAGCGCCGCAGCGATTGCGAGCACCAGCTTGTCGTAAGGTAGGCCGAAAGCCTTTGCCGTCATCAGCGGAAGCACAAGACGGTCGTCGGGAGAGAGTTTACGCAGGGGCTCGCGTCCCACGCGCCTGCACTCGTCGCGCAGATAAGGATTGGCAAAGCGTCTGAGTATTTTTTCTATGTATGCAAAGTGCGCATCGTGGTCAAAGCCGAATTTGCGTACGAGAGCTTCGCCGCTCTGTTGCATAGTCTCCCGCACCAAAGAAAGAATCCTGGCGTCTGCGACGCATTCCCCTATGGTTTCTATTCCCTTTATATGCCCAAGATATGCCGCTGTGGCATGACCGGTGTTGAGTGTGAAAAGTTTACGCTCGACATAAGCCTCAAGCTTGTCGACAGGAGTCATGCCTTTTATTTGAGGCACTCCTCCGACAAACGCTCCTCGCTCCACATCCCACTCGAAATATTCCTCTACAGCTACGTCAAGCGGCGTTTCGCAACGCACCGGAGGGACTATGCGGTCCACTGCTGCATCGGGGAAGCCTATGTGCGATTCCGCCCATAGAATATCCTCGCTGTTGAGTTGGGAGAAGACCAGTTCTTTAAGTCGGGAACTTGCCTTGAGACCATTCTCGCATGCTATAATATTCAACGGGGACTCGTTTGCCGCTGAGCGCCTCGCCCGGATGCCCCCAGCGATTGCGGGCGCAATGAATTTCAGTACCCTGAGCCCCACAGCCGTGGTCACGAGGGAGGCATCCTTGATATGTTCCACAAGCTCCGCACTTCCGGAATGAACGGCGCTGACACCTTTAATATCTATATCATAGCTTTCGGTGTCGGTAACGTGGACCGTATATTCCCTTCGGGAATTTATCAGATTGAGAATTTCTTCGGCAACATCGGCAAATACCACATCATAGCCGGCCTGGGAAAGGACGGCACCGATAAAGCCTCTGCCTATATTGCCCGCTCCGAATTGTACAGCTTTCATACTAATACGTAATATTAAGCCAAGGAGCGTTTTCTTTACACCATTTCATGACCGTAACGGGCACGTCCGTACACATTCTGTCGCAACCAAGATAGGCTCCGAGCATTATGTCATCGACGCTGCTACCCGGCCAAAGGCTCACGGTAATACCCTCTTTATGGGCTTTTGCAACAGCTTCGCGGCTTGTTCCGTCCATTGTGCAGCCCAGAGTCTTGATTCCCACCAACTTTGCCATGGCGATGGTCTGATCATTCAACGGCTTGCCTATTATAAGGAGCAGGTCGGCATCAGGATAGTGCTCCTGAAGATATTTGAGACCGCGATAATCCGAAGAGGTGAAAACCATGTGGGAATTTTTCGTCTTTATGGATTTCACTCCTTTGTATATTTTTTCCACATATTCCTCGAGACGCTTTTTGGGGTAGGATGCAACTGGTTTTGTCTTGAATTCCCATTCTACATAAAGATTGTCTTTACCGTCAAGGAAATGGCAGAATTCCTCGAAACGCATGATTTTATTGCCTTTCTTTGTGCGAAGCCTGTCTATCTCCTCCGAAGTTTTTTCTTCAAACACGCCCGTGCCGTTAGTGGTACGCTCAAGGGTGTTGTCGTGTGTCATATACAGAACACCGTCTTTGGTCATCCTTATATCCGTCTCAAAGCCGGTGTAGCCTGCATCCCAGGCTTCCTGAAATGCCTGAAGAGTGTTTTCGTCACGTTCCATTCTACCGCCTCGGTGGGCAAATACTCGGATAGGCTGTGTCTGTGCATAAGCCGAAAGCGCAAGTGCAAGCGCAAAAATAATTGCAGTAAACTTTTTCATTTAGATAATTAGTTTTTAGTTTTATATCCTCAAATATACAAAAATCCCCGTGGAAATTGACTAACTTTGCCGGAAAAGAGAAGAAAATTATGAAAATCACTTTCCTCGACGCTGCCACTCTCGGAGATATTTCTCTCGAACCTATTGCCGCACTCGGAGAACTCAGTTGCTATCCCAACACTTCTTACGAAGAAATCCCGGAAAGGGTTAAAGACTGCGAGGTACTCATTATCAACAAAGTGCATGTGGATGCAAGGCTGATGGATGCGGCGCCGAAACTTCGTTTAATATGCGAAGCGGCAACGGGGGTGAACAATATAGAGCTCGCGGAAGCCGAAAGCCGCGGGATAGCTGTACGCAATGTCGCAGGCTACTCCACGGACTCTGTCGCGCAACTCACTTTCGCGCACCTTCTCTCACTCGCTGTTTCCGCACCTCAGTATGATGAGTTCGTGAAAAGCGGGGAATACTCCCGCAGCAGTATGTTCACGAACTTAGACTGGAGGATCATGGAACTCGCCGGAAAGAGCCTTGGCATAGTGGGCATGGGCGCAATAGGCTCGAGAGTTGCGGAAATCGCGAGTGCCTTCGGGATGCACGTGGCATATTATTCCACCTCAGGCAGCTCACATTGTGACAAATACCCAAGTGTCTCTCTGGAGGAGCTGATGAGGGGCAGCGATGTAATCTCAATCCACGCGCCGCTCAACGAGCGCACGAAAGGGCTGATAGGAGCAGAGCAGATAGCCATGATGAAGCCTGATGCAATAATAATGAATGTTGGCAGAGGTGGAATCATCGATGAATATGCCCTTGCAGAAGCCATAGATAAAGAAAAGATAGGAGGTGCTGCAATAGACGTATTCCCCGTTGAACCTATACCTGCGGGCCACCCTCTCCTGCACACTTCCCATCCGGAGCGCCTGCGTCTTTCGCCTCATATAGGCTGGGGTTCGCACGAAGCTCTCACCCGTCTTGTGACGGCAATAGCCGGAAATATCAAAAAAGGGTGTCCGCAACGCTAAAGGCATGTTCAAAGTCGCCGGCGCTGCGCGGTGAAGTGAGTCAAGCCACAAAAAAACAAAAAACGCCGACCGAGAACGATCAGCGTTTCTGATGAGTGGAGATATAGAGATTCGAACTCTAGACCCCCTGCTTGCAAGGCAGGTGCTCTACCAACTGAGCTATACCCCCGACTTCGAGATTGCAAAAGTATAACAATTCCTCAATTCTGCAAAATTTTTTATGAAAAATTTGCAAATACCCCTTGCCGAGTATAGCCCGAAAGTCCGCTTGTATCAGAATAGATAGGCGACACCGAGGCTGAGGAAAGATGTTTTCAGCTTGACATCATCTGCCTTGTTGCGGTCGAGCAGACCGAGAGTATAGCCTATTTTTCCTTGAATATTATCAAAGACGACAAAGCCGAAGCCGAAATTCACGCCGAGATTGATTCTGCTGTATTTGTCTCCATACAGATCGGCTGTGCTTGCCCCTGACAAAAGACTTTTGTACATGAATTTCGCGCTGAGCCCGTAGGAAAGCGTAGGACCGGCATAGACGAAAAAATCAGCGTCAGAAGCAAGATCAAAGTCGTAGCGCAATTCCACAGGCACATTGATATTTATATCCCTGTATTGCCCCCTGTAAGGAAGGGAGAACAAAGAAATTTCGTCAGTCCCGGACAAGAGGAAAGACAAATTAACACCGGGGACCAAGGATATTTCCCCTACAAGGGGAATATTGAACTCCAGCCCCGCAAAGCCGCCGTTATAACTGGCTTCGCGCGACGTTTCGCCCGTTCTTGCCGTACTCGTCTGATGGAGATAACCCGCAGTTAAACCGAGCTGGGCATTAGCAGCAGTTGCTGATGCAATAACTAAAGCAAGTGTAAAAAGCAATTTCTTCATTTCAAAAGTTTTATTATGATATTATTCATTGAATCCTCCTGCAATTCCTCTTTCCAAGCCCCTCAACTCGGCAAGCGAGCGCATACGGCCGTAGAAAGAATAGCCCGGGTTGGAGTTACGCCCCAAATCATCGCACATCTGGTGTCCGTGATCAGGGCGCAGGAAAATACGGAATCCGCGTCTTTGCTCCACTTCAAGCATGGCTTTCATCATCTCATACACAGGCACGTCCCCGTCGAAAAGATCTGCTTCATAAAAATCTCCGTACTCATTGCGCCTCGTACTTCTCAGATGTACGAAATCCACCCTGTCCCCGAACTCTCGCATCATGGAAGGCAAGTCATTGTCGGCACGCACTCCGAATGAGCCGGTGCAAAGATTGAGCCCGTTTGAGAGATTGGGTACAGCCTCCACGAGCCTGCGGAAATCTTCTGCCGTACTCATTATACGCGGCAAGCCGAGCAAAGGAAAAGGAGGGTCATCGGGATGAATTACCATTCTGCTCCCGAGTTCGTCGCACACAGGACAAATCTGTTTCAGGAAAAAGACAAGATTTGCCCGCAACTGTTCCTCGTCAATATCTTTATAGCGCTCCAGGGCGTGACGGAACCCTTCGAGGGTAAAACTCTCCTCGCTTCCGGGAAGTCCGGCAATCATGTTGCGCGTAATAAGTTTTATCTCATCTTCGCTCATACTCGCATAACGCTCCTTCGCACGCTTTATTTCCTCTTGAGAGTAATCCTTTCCGGCATCGCTGCGCTTGAGTATGAATAAATCGAAAGCCACGAAAGCATCGCGCTCGAAACGCAAGGCAAGGCTGCCGTCAGGCATTTTATATGCAAGGTCGGTGCGTGTCCAGTCTAATACGGGCATAAAATTATAAGTAATACAATGTATGCCGCATTCTGCAAGATTTCTTATGCTCTGCTTGTAGTTCTCTATGTATTTAAGGTATTCTCCCTCACGGGTTTTGATATGTTCGTGCACAGGCACGCTCTCGACAACGCTCCACTCCAGGCCGTATTCCGCCACTTCCGCCTTACGCTTTTGTATTTCCCCGATACTCCAAACTTCACCGTTTGGTATGTGGTGCAGCGCGGAAACTATGTCTGTGACCCCGGCTTGACGTATTTTGGAAAGGGGGACGGGATCTCCGGGACCGTACCACCTCCAACTTTGGCGCATTAAATACATATTACTATATACTGAAACTGTTGAAACCTCCGTCCACGACAGCTATTGTGCCTGTCACGCCCTTGGATGCATCCGATGCGAGAAAGTGCAGTTGCCCGCAAAGTTCATCCGCTTCCAGGAAACGTCCGAAAGGGGTATGCCCTATTATTTTACGGGAGCGTTCTGTAAGGCTGCCGTCTGCATTCGTAAGCAGACTGCGGTTCTGCTCGGAGAGTATGAAACCCGGGGCAATGGCATTTACTCTCAGGCCCTCTCCGAATTTAATCGCCAGTTCGGCTGCAAGCCATTGTGTCCAACTCGCAAGGGCAGATTTTGCCATACCATAACCGCAGACACGTGTCAGAGGACGGAAAGACGACATTGAGCAGAAGTTTATTATCGAACCTTTTTTCTGCTCAACCATAGCCTTGGCAAAGACCTTGGTCGGAAGTATGGCACCCATTATATTCAGTTCAAAAACCTTGCGTGTAGCATCTATGTCAATATCGAACACAGTCTGTTCCGGAGTTACATTTGCCTGTCCCATATTACCACCCGCAGCATTCAGAAGCACGTCTATACGTCCGTATGCTTTCAGTATATCTTTAAGATTTCCCTCAAGAACAGACTCGTCGAGGACGTCAGTGACAAGGAATATCGCCTCCCCGCCGGAAGCTTTGATTTCGTCCGCGAGAGCCCTGCCTTTTTCAAGCGAATGTGCGCGTCCGAGGAGAACGAGCTTACAGCCCTGGGCTGCGAAATATTTCACAATGGTGCTCCCCAGCACCCCCGTCGCGCCCGTTGTAACCACAACGCGGTCCTTTATGTCGAAAAGATTTTCCATATAATCAGCGTGTAAGATATTTTCCATATACTTTGGCGACTCTTTCATAGCCTGCGGAATTGGGGTGGCAGCCGTCATTGAAAAGGCTCTCTATTATCTTCCCGTCAGATCCGGTTAACACAGAGTCAACATTTACTATATCAACATTTTTCATACCTGCCGCCTTTTCTTCAAGGCGGTCGTTGAGTTTGCGCAGGCGCTCTTCCACACCTCTGCGCGGATATATGCGAACGATGTGTATGCGAGCCTTGGGCTGGCGTATCCTTATCTGACGCACAAGTTCAATCACACCATCGGCAATTTCTTCATTGGTGTCGCGGAAAACATTGTTCGTGCCTGCCATTATAAAGATATGCTCGGCATTGTAGCCATCCAATTCTCCGTGGTCCACACGCCAAAGCATATTCTCTATGCGGTCCCAGCCATAGCCGAGATTGGTTGTACGCCAGCCCTCGAAGAGTTTTTTGAAATGCTCCTCGCCGGCATTGAGGCGACAGCCCGGCTCGTCACCCCAATAATGTGTGATGGAGTCCCCTATCAGAGCCACATTGGGCTTGGTACGTGCATTGTGTTCAAGTATTTTTGCATGGCGGTAATTCCATTCGTAAAACAGCCTGTCCCTACGCTGACGCACGGAAGGGAACTTCAGGGAGCGGTTGAGCCTTAGCTTTTCCCTGACACTTCTGATTATATCCTGCACATTCTCCCCCGAATGTATTTTAATGACAGGGCCTACGGCAGGCTCGGAGTCCGCGTCTATTATTTTGGTGTCCAAGGCCCTTTGCAACTGATTGACAGGGGCGTCTCCCGGAGGGATATTTGCAATAGAGCCCAGCCTCGACAAGCCTTTGAAAGAAATCGGCGTATCCGGACATTCATCCTCCAACTCCACGGAAGAGCCGTTTTCATTGCATATTTCAAGCCCCGAAACATTTACGGTCAAGGGCAGATAAAGCCTGTATTCCGTGCCGTATTTCTCACTTTTCCCGTATCTTATATTCGAAAATTCAAGTACGGTTTTTGAACTGTCAGTCACACATTTTGAGGGATCAATGCGTATAACTGTCCCATCAGTATCGGTTTTATACAAACCCGCGACAGACGCTTCCCTGCCCGCGGTCCCGTCGGAGGAGAAATAAGTCACTGTGATTTTGCCGCTCGAACTGAAAAAAGATACTGTTTTGGATGATTGCGCTTCCAAGACCTGAGTTGAAGCCACCGTGAGCAAGAGTGCGATGAATAATTTTAAGAGGTGTTTCATTATTGGCTTTTTGTTTCAATACGCAAATTTAGCAATATTATTTTTATCTTTGTATGATTTAAATTAGTACTTCAATGAAAGCAGTTCTTTCACTTTTATCCGCCCTAATGGCACTTTCGACATTTGCCGCCGCGCAGGACAATCATAAAGTGCAATACACTTATACCCGCGAAGGCAAAGGTCATCTGAAGAGTTTTTTCGTACAGACCAACGACATACCTACAGTGTCTCATGAGCGAAGCGCAATGATATATATCTGCGAATTCGGACCGGAAAGCGGCCCCAACGGCAGGCTAAGCCCGGAAATAGGCTTCCTCTTCTCCGACAGGAACGAAGGTTCGATAGCCGAGCTCGAAAAAGTATATTTAGTCGGCGGCTGCCGCTGGTACACAGGCACTATCACCTTTGCCAACGGAGAAAAAATAGAAACCGAAATGCTGCTCGACAGGTGGAAAAAAGACCCTGAACAATTCAATCCGCTCATACGCAGCAATATTTTCAACCCCGAACTCGATGACCACAAGATAATGAGCCGGGAAGTGGCGCGTTTCGTGGAAAATGACATAGTCGCAATAGACATTGCAGGAGTGCATATAGAGCCGGAATTCACGGTGGGAACGGCTGAAATCTTAGGCAATTGTTTCAAGAAACTCGAAGAAGAGGGCGTGCCTTCAAAGTACTTCGGAGAATACATTCCCGCTCCCAAGAGCCACAACTGGAACAACTCCGTGCCCGCATCAAAGGGGTCTTCAAGAGCCGTTGCGGCAAAAACTCCCGAGCGCAAGCCTGCAAGAAAGCCGGCAGATTTCTCGCAGCTCCTCTCCCTCAAGCTGGGCGTGATTGAGGAGGATTTCAAAGACTATACTCTCAAGGGCGTTGCAGGCAGGCTGCGCGAACTCAGCGATTGGAAATTTGAAGTGTTCGAGAATGACAAGAGCATATATATACGCAGCGCAAACGGTTACGATGTCACTTTGCACAATGCCGTCATCAAGTCTGCAAGCATATCTTTCAAGGACGAGATGCTGAATTTCACTGAATCCTATTGGGTGGATTGCAAGACGGGCGGCAAATATGTGGAATGTATGAACGACATAAAGGAGTTTCTTGAAAACAACAATGCGGAGATAGTTTCGCAAAAACGCGGGAAGCATTTCCTCGAGTCGTTCAGCGCAAACTTCGGGGATTACGAAATAATTATCGACGCATATACGAACTACAATATAAGCATCACTATAAAATCTTATAAATAATGGATTCAAAAGCAAGAATTGCAAGGGCATTGGAGAATGCCACAGACACCAAAGCCTTCGAGATGGGAAGGGGCGTTTACGCATCCGCGGTGAATGTTTACAATAATTTTTTTGAGGGCAGAAAGGCAGTAGTTGTCGCAGATATAAACACCTGGGCTGTTTTGGGCGAGAAAGTTTACAACTGCTTTGTCAAAGCCGGCATAGTCACGGAAAAATATATAATAGACAAACAGGAATTTCACGCAGACTGGAAATATGTAGAGATGATGGACCATATCATCGAAGGCGATTTCAAGGGAGCAAAGTTGATTGAGGAGGATACGGAGCACATCGAGAAAGACCCGAAAGACTGCATGAAGCCGGCTTCAAATGATTTCTACGTGCTTGTTTCCGTTGGATCGGGAGTCATCAACGACCTCTGCAAGCTTGCGTCCTTCCACCACGGGCAATCCTACCTGACTCTGCCGACGGCAGCCTCTGTAGACGGCTTTTCGTCTTTCGGTTCATCAATCACATACTGCAATGCGAAACAGACTTTCAACTGTCCTGCACCTGTAGCGATAGTCGCCGATATAGACGTTATCGCCGCAGCGCCAAAGGAGATGACGGCAGCCGGCTATGCAGACCTCGCAGCAAAAATTCCCGCAGGAGCGGAATGGATAATTGCGGATTTCGTAAATGCCGAGCCCATAATACCGGAGGCATGGCATCTTCTTCAGGACTATCTCGATGATTTTCTTGCCCGTCCGTCGGCTGTGGCGGAAGGCGATCCGGATGCGATAGCCGACCTTTTTGAAGGTCTGACACTCAGCGGTTTCGCAATGCAGGCGGCACGCTCTTCACGTCCTGCGTCGTGCTGCGACCATCTGTTCAGTCACATACTCGACATCACCCACCACAGATACAAAGGCAAACTACAGTCACACGGATTCCAGGTAGCCATCGGGACTCTTACCATGTGCGCGGTCTTCGATGAACTTTTCAAGTTGGACCTTACAAAAATCGATGTGGAAAAATGTGTGGAGGCATGGCCGTCTCTTGAGTCGGAGCAGGCACGCGCAAAAGAAATTTTCAAGGACTTCCCAGCTCCCGATCTCGGTTACACACAGATTACACAAAAATACGAGGACAAGGAAAAGGTGCGCGCAGAACTCACAAAACTCGTTTCCAAATGGCCGGAACTGAAAGCCAGGCTGCAGAATCAGGTCTATTCCTTCGATAAAATGCAGAATTATTTCAAGCTTGCCGGCGCTCCGTACGAGCCTTCCCAGATAGGAGTGACAAGGGAGCAGCTGAAAGACATGTTCCCCAAAGTGCAGTTGATGCGTTTCCGTTTTAATCTGCTCGACCTTGCAAAACGCGGGAATTTCTATGACAGACTCGTGTCTGCAGTATTCGGCAAGGGCGGTGCATGGGAAATTCAATAATATGAAAAGAACGACAAAAACTTTATTTATTGCGGCACTCGTCATTCTGGCGGGTGCCTGCAACAATACGCAAAGGCGCTCGGGGGATGCTCCGGCACCGTCGAGGAGCTGGAGCGCAATAAAGGCTTCGGAGGCGGATTCAAGCCTGCTTGCAAGGCTCAGGGGTGCCGGATACAGGATAATAGACAAGGACAGCACATTCTTCGCGTCCCCGCTTCCTAAAGGCTATATAGAAATCGAGAATACGGAAAATTATTACGCTGATTTTTGTATGGCGGCTTTCAGAGGAGATACTCTCGCTCTTGCGGGCAGGTACAACAGCCTCCCTGCACAAGTGATAGAACTTGTTTCCAATCAGGAACTTCTGTCAATAAATGCCGATGCACTCGGAGCCAAGGCAAAGGAGCTTATGAAAGTAGACGGAGGCTATGTGTACTCAAGAGATATTGAGTACGATGACGGAAAGACAAAGGCTATCGCATTATACAACCCTTCCGATACTGTCTGCGAGTTTGAAATAGACTATGAAAGCCTCGGTCTGGGAGGAGAAGTGAAAGTGCGCGACATCAACTATCAGCTCGATTTTGCCGATTCTCCGAATATACACTTTGTGCTTCAGGCCAAAGGGGTGAAAATCCTTAAACTGCAGGCATCAAAGAAAGTTCAATAATTTTTCAGCTTTCTCAAGGGACTCCGGCTTGCCCACATCCATTATTCTGAAATTTTCGGGCACATGGACATAAATGGGATATTTGTCGCAATGATCCAGATAAAAGTCCATTATGGGGAAGGCCCCCGAAAGGCCGCAGGAGCGCATTGCGTCGAAAATCCCGTCCGACAGCAGATGAATGCCCGCAAAAGCCAGACGACGGTATTTGCCGGGCTGTAGCTGGGGATAAGGACTGCGAACTTGTGAAGTCTTGACATTGGTCCAGCCCACAAGCCTGCCGGAGTCATCTGCAAGCAGGTAGCGGGTCGTTTCCCTCTCGCTCGCGACCAAAGTTGCAAGCGCATCAGCATGCGCACTCTTCCTCAGGGCTCCAAAGGAGATATTGGACAAAATATCCACATTGTGGGCAAGAAAAGAACCCTCGCCACGCAGCAGTTTTTCCGCGAAAAGAACACCGCCGCCCGTATCCATAAGCTGCCCGCTTTCATCGGATACGCTCAGCCTTACTCCGAAGTCCTCGGAATCGAGATAGGACTTTATCTGCCCGGCAAAATGATGCACATTGACTACTATATCATCATAGCCCGCCCCTTTAAGGCGCAGGATGAGATGCTTTAACAGAGGCTCCCCTCCAACGGGCACAAGCGCCTTGGGCATAGTATCGGTGAGTGGTCTTAGGCGCGTGCCCAGTCCTGCCGCAAAAATCAAGGCTTTCATTATTACAGGCTCTTTTCTATGCCGAGTTCCCGGTGGGTTATGCTGAGTTTAAGGTCGAATTTAGCCGCAAGATGCGAAGCGAGATGTTCCGCGCAATAAACCGAGCGGTGCTGACCTCCTGTGCAGCCGAAGCAGACCTGGAGATGGGTGAACTTGCGTTCTATGAATCTTTTTGCGTGTGCATCCACAAGAGCATACACGTTGTCAAGGAATTTTTTGATCTCGCCGTCATCTTCGAGGAATTTTATCACCTCCTTGTCCAAGCCTGTGAACTGACGGTAATGTTCGTATTTCCCGGGATTATTGATGCTGCGGCAATCGAAGACATAGCCTCCGCCATTGCCCGTAGTGTCCACAGGTATGCCTTTCTTATACGCAAAACTATAGATTCTCACTTCGAGACGCGTGTCGGTCGCTACATTGTTCAGTTCCGGCATGGCGGCGAGCCTGCCAAGCACTTCGTTCAGATAGGGATATGCCTCGAAAGGCTTCCGGAGCAACTTTCGCAGATTGCTCAAAGCGTATGGGACACTCGCGAGGAAATGAGGTTTCTTCTCGAAATATCCGCGGAAACCGTAGGCCCCGAGCACCTGCAGAGTACGGAAAAGCACAAACAGACGCAGTTTCTCGTAAAACTTATCTTCATCGACTTCCACGAATGATTTGAGCGCTCTCAAATAGGTCTCGACAAGCTCGTTTTTCAGGTCCTCGGGATAGCGTGCACGTGCCTGCCATATAAAAGAAGCCACATCGTAGTATATAGGCCCCTTTCTTCCGCCCTGAAAATCTATGAAATAAGGCTGGTCATCCTTGAGCATGACATTACGTGCCTGAAAGTCGCGGTACATGAAGGTCTCGCCGCAATCCTCGACAAGGTCCCCGCACAGTTTTTCAAAATCGTCCTGAAGCAGGGATTCGCTGAACTCCAGACCCGTCGCCTTGAGGAAGCAGTATTTGAAATAATTCAGGTCGTACATAACCATTCTCCCGTCAAAAGCCGGCTCGGGATAGCATACGCTGAAATCTAGACCCTTTGCCCCCTTGAACTGTATCTTGGGTAGTTTCTCTATTGTACGGCAGAGAAGCCCTCTTTCGTAGGAAGAATATTCTCCGTTTTCCCTCCCCTGCTTTACCGCATCATAAAGCAAGATGCTTCCGAGGTCTTCCTGAATGTAGCACATACCGTCCGCGCTTACAAGGAAAACCTTGGGCACACGTATGCCTTGTTCCGCAAAATGCTTCGCTTCGACTATGAAAGCGTTGTTCTCTTCGCGGCAGGTGCCTATAACCCCGATAAGGGAAATATCACCTCCCGAAAGACGGAAATAGCGTCGGTGACTGCCTGATGACGGGAGCTCGACTACGGATTCCGCATCGCGTCCCGTATATTCCTTAAATAGATTTTTCAGTATATCTGCCATATATTTTTATTTTTCATGCCTCATTCAAAGGTAATTCAAACCAGAATGTCGCTCCTGAGCCGTCCGTATTGTTATATGCGTCCACTTTTCCGCCAAGCGCATCCACAATGGTTGCAGAATAGTACATATTGACACCCAAACCTGTTTTATCCTCATAAGCTTCGGAATATTGCTCTATGACTCTTGAAAAATCGGCACCGCCTATTCCGTTACCTGTATGTCGCACGCATACACGCACCACATCGTTTTCTTTGTCCGCCTTGGTGCTGACCGCAATCTCATTTCCCTTGCTGCAATATTTGTTTGCGTTCAATAGAAGATTTGACAGGACGCATCTGCAGAGTTCTTCATCGACAGGCAACATGCCTATCTTAGGGTCTTCGCTAAAGGTGATTCTTACGCCCTGCAACTCGCTTTCCTCCTTAATACCCAGGATTATATCTCTCAAGCATTTATTGAAGCGGAGTAGCACGGGCTCAGGCTCCATACTGCCTTTCCTTAGCTTCAGGGTAATCAGTGTTGTTTTCAAAAGGCTCATTATGCGCTTGGTCTGTATATCGACCTTTTTCAGTATATCGTAAGCGTTGCCCGACACGAGATTTTCTTTCAGGAGATAATTAAGCGGTCCCGAAATCATAGTCATAGGATTGCTGATTTCGTCAGTAACATTCATAAGTATATTATACTCGCGCTTCTCGGACTTTATTATTGCATTGCGTCTGCGCATTTCCATAAACACAAGCTGAACGGCAAGCCGTTCTTTGGTGATCGAGAACACGACGGCAAGACCTGCCATTATCGTGAGCGCAAGCACTATGACAGACATATTCGCCAGTATGGTCTTCTTCTGCATCCGATTATTGCCGATTCAAGATTTTATCCGCACAAATCTAAAAAAAATCTCTTCAAAATGCAACAAAGGAAAAGCTCTCCGGCATTTTGATTTTGTCATATCGGCAAAGATTATTAACTTTGAAAGTTCTCCGGTAGAGCAAAATTTAGTAATCAGATTTTGAATAAATGAAAAAGCTTGATGTTGTCCTCGGGCTCCAGTGGGGTGACGAGGGAAAAGGTAAAGTAGTAGATGTATTAACCCCTGACTATAAGGTCATTGCGCGCTTTCAAGGAGGTCCTAACGCAGGTCATTCCCTTGTTTTCGACGGCAGTGGTTTTGTTCTGCACACTGTGCCTTCAGGCATCTTCAGAAAAGATTCGGTCAATATAATAGGGAACGGAGTGGTGATAGATCCGGTGATACTCATGGAGGAAATAAAGTCCATAGAGGCAAAGACAGGCGACATCACCGGCAAGCTTTTCATTTCCAAGAGAGCTCATCTCATTCTCCCGACACACAGGGCTCTGGACGCGGCAAGCGAGGCTTCCAAGGGTAAGGGGAAGATAGGCTCCACCCTCAAAGGCATAGGTCCAGCTTACATGGACAAGACAGGTCGCAACGGTCTTCGCGTAGGAGATATACTCTCTGCTGAATTTGCAAGCCGTTACGAAGCTCTCAGGCAAAAGCATTTCGGCCTGCTCGCACAGTACGATTTCAAATATGACATAAAGGAGTATGAGCAGAAGTGGCTTGCCGCAATAGAGGAACTCAAAAGATTCGGGTTCATAGAAAGCGAACTTGTGGTGAACAAGTATATAAACGCTGATGTTCCGATTCTCGCGGAAGGCGCACAAGGCTCCATGCTCGACATAGACTTCGGCACATATCCTTTCGTCACCTCTTCCAACACCATGACTTCCGGAGTATGCACAGGCCTCGGAGTGGCGCCCAACAAGCTTGGCAAGGTTATGGGAATATTCAAGGCATACTGCACCAGAGTGGGCAGCGGTCCCTTCCCTACCGAACTTTTTGACGAGACGGGAGAGGAACTGCGCCGCATAGGTCACGAGTTCGGAGCCACGACAGGACGCCCGCGCCGCTGCGGATGGCTTGATATGGTCGCTCTGAAATATGCAGTGATGATGAACGGAGTGAGCGAACTTATAATGATGAAGGCTGACGTACTCAATACTTTTGAAACTATCAAGATAGCAACAGCCTATATAGTAGGAGGAAAGGAAGTCGACTATTTCCCTTTCGAGAGCAACGAGGAACTGACCCCCGTGTACAAAGAATTCAAGGGCTGGAAGACCGACATTTGCGGAGTGCGTGAATACAAAGACTTCCCTAAGGAATTCAAGGATTACGTAGCATATATAGAAAAAGAGATCGGCTGCCCGATAAAGATAATCTCCGTGGGTCCGGACCGCAGTGAAATTGTTATACGATAGAATATGATTGAACGGTACTCCCGCAAGGTGATGAGGGATGTCTGGACTGACGAAAACAAGTTCAAGGCATTTCTCGAGGTTGAAATTCTTGCCTGCGAAGCTTGGAGCGAATTGGGCGAAATCCCGAAGGAGGATGTAGCTGAAATTCGCAGGAAAGCCGGATTCGATATAGCCAGAATCAGGGAAATAGAGCTTGAGACCAAGCACGATGTGGTGGCTTTTACAAGAGCTGTCAGCGAGAGCCTTGGGGAGGAGAGGAAATGGGTGCATTACGGGCTGACCTCAACCGATGTGGTCGATACGGCAAACGGAATTCTGTTCAAACAGGCGAATGCGATTCTTCTCAAAGACCTTGAAGAGTTCAGCGCTGTTTTGGAAAGACGTGCAAGGGAATTCAAATATACCCCATGTATAGGACGCACCCACGGCATACATGCGGACATAACGAGCTTCGGTCTCAAGTGGGCCCTCTGGTACGAAGAAATGAAGCGCAACACAGAACGTCTGAAATTTGCGGCGAAAGCCGTCGAGGCGGGAAAGATGAGCGGAGCTGTGGGTAATTTCGCGAATATACCTCCTTTCATTCAGGATTATGTCTGCGGGAAGCTCGGACTGGAATCGGCAGCCATATCCACACAGGTGCTCCAGCGCGACAGGCACGCGGCATATATATCCGCATTGGCAGTCATAGCTTCGACTCTCGAGCAAATGGCTCTCGAAGTACGCAATCTCCAGCGCACGGAAGTACGCGAAGCGGAGGAGGCTTTCTCCAAAGGTCAGAAAGGCTCGAGCGCAATGCCCCACAAGCGCAATCCTATAAGTTCGGAAAACATCTGCGGCTGCGCAAGGGTCATGAGGGGATATATGGTTTCCGCCTGCGAAAATGTGGCTCTCTGGCACGAGCGCGACATTTCCCATTCATCTGTGGAACGCATCATAGTTCCCGACGCAACGCAATTGCTGGACTATATGCTCTGCCGCTTCAGGGGCATACTCGAGAATCTCGTGGTATATCCTGAAAACATGATGGAGAACATATACCGCACGAAGGGTGTAATCTTCGCTCAAAGGGTAATGAACGCCCTGATAGGCAAGGGCTTGTCCCGCGAGGAGGCATACGATACTGTGCAGCCCATAGCAATGCGCGCCTGGAAAGAGGGGCTCGACTATCGCTCTCTTCTCGAAAAAGACGCAAAAGTCCCGTCATTGCTAAGTCCTGAGGAACTTGCTTCATGCTTCGACATGGACTACTATTTCAAGAACGTGGATTATATCTTCCGAAAAGTCGGGATTCAGGACCTGTGAGCCAATTCCCATGAATTGAAAAGATTCTGGAATACGGCATAGAAACCTCCCACTACTGCGGTCACGGGAGTAAGATAGGAGTAGCCGAGCCATATCAGAAAGCCCGTATTCTTCTGACCGAGAGACTGCCCTGCAGTAATTCTGTCCTCATTTGAGAATCCCGCCCCTATGCGGCGCCCGAGAAGAAACTGGACGGCACAGCACAAAGCCGCCAAGGGCACTATCATAAGTATTGTAGTCAAAGCCTCCTTGCTGTTGAAAAGGGCGCTTGTGGCAAGCATCATTGCAAAAGTCAGGGCAAAACCCCACACATAAAAAGACCACCATGAACGGCGCATCAGCCAACGCTGCAGACCCGGCATGGTATAGCGTACAAGCCAGGCAAGCAGGCAGGGCAACACGAGCATAGGGAAAATACGCATGGCTATGGCCCCCACCGTGGCCAGGAAAGGAGCGTCGGCGGAAGGATTTACAAGAGGCACAAGCGAGGGTATGAGCAGTGTAGCCATCGAATTTATCATAAATACATAGGTCACTGCAGAATTAAGGCTGCCGCCCATTTTTTCCGTGACAACGCCCGCGGCAGACGCCGTGGGGCAGATAAAGCAGAGCAAGGCGCATTCCAAAAGCAGCTTTGCCTCAGGAGTGCGGGCGTTCGCCGAAAGCAGGGCGGCAGCTCCGAAAAGCAGAATCTGAGTCAATATAAGGTACAAATGCCAGCGTTTCGGGCGAAAATCGTGAGGCGAAATTTTTATATACTGGAAAAAGAGCATTGCTGCTACAAGGAAAGGCTGGACATTTGAGGCAAAGGCGTGACAAGGCGCTCCAAGCGGGGCAAGGGCGGGGATGAAATAATATATCATATAAGAAATCACTCCCGTAGCAATAGCGCAAGGGAGCATCCATTTATCTAAAAGAGGCTTTATATTCATCAGATTAACTCTTGATCGGTTCTGTAAATCCATAATTTCCGCTGCAAAGTTAATCACTTCGGTAAAATTGTGGCAATATTTTTGATATATATCGGGTTCAAACTATAAATTATATGAAATCAAGAGAAATTATATACATGTCTCTCGCACTTACAGGCATCAGAACGAGCGGATGCATGGCAGAATGTGCGGTTTTGTGCCCGCTCCCGCAAATAATGGAAAAGCTTCGGGGTAAAAACACAGGAACAGCTCTTATCCCGTGTCAGGGGCATTCAGGTCCACATTCAAGCTATCCCGAACAGTATTCGGAAACAGCCCCGCCTCAGATTGGCTGCCGGACGGATTTGAACTTCACCTATAGCATAAAGATAGGTGACTATAGTCT
>CAUUCY010000013.1:0-33585 GCA_963543835.1 uncultured Bacteroidales bacterium | reverse complement strand
GGCATAGAAAGACAGAGTCCTGTTTGTCCTCGAATATTTCTCCACCAGATTGATGAATCTTCTTATCACGCTGTCCTCGTCAAACGCTTTCAGCCTTATTGCAACATCTTGAAGTTCCCTTTCCTTGTAACTGAATCCGAGCGCCTTGTATATGTAGTGCCCTGTGCTGTAAAAAAACGCCCGCATTATGCTCAAAAGACATTCTGTCTGATAAGGATTGTCCCTGAATCCGACCACCTTGGAGAGCGCTTCATAGAAAAGTTCCGCGCTGCGTGAATATTCATAAGTGACTTTGAGCACAGGCGTTTCGTCCAGAATAAACAAGGTAAGGAAAGCATCGCTTATACTCAGCGATTTGTCGAGACTGCCCCCTATCAACAGAGTCCTTGCCCTGAAGTCTTTGGACATTGAAAGGCATTCTATATTCTGTCCTGCCCTGAAAACCGACATGTATCTTCTCCTTACCGCTTTTTCTTTTCCTTCAATGCGGAAAAGGGCGCTCCCTCCCAAGGAGAACATCACTACGGTGAAGTCTATGGTGCTGCCCGTTTGAGGGAAAATGCAGTTTTCCAGCATCACGAATTGCTTGGGATTTTCTATCCCGTTGAACTTGCAAAACTCGGCGAATGTCATATTTCGGCTTTTTTTCTTCTGTAAATATAGAATTTTCTTACTATTATTCCAAAATAACGGAAAATTATCTCTTTTTCCGCTGAGATTACTGAAATACCTTTGCACTTGTACTTGTAAAAAATCTGAACCATGATAAGAGAAAACATAAAAACTCTTGCAGAACTTTATCGCTACTCGAGCGAGACCTATTCCAATAAGCCGTTCACGCGCTGGTCCGATACCGACGAGGGAGGCTACACATATTCTTCCTTCGGGAATACTTGCGAGGACTTGTCGGGATTACTTTCCGAATACGGAATAGGAGCGGGAAGCAAAGTGGCAATTTTTTCCCAAAGTATGCCTAATTGGTCCGTAGCTTTTTTCACCGCCGTTGCCTTCGGACGAATCGCGATTCCCATTCTTCCCGACAGTTCCGAGAATGAGGTGACAAACATCATCAGGCACTCCGGCAGCGAAGTGCTCTTTGTCTCCCAAAGGCTCTCCGACAAAATAAATGAAGAGCTCATGGAGAAAATGACACTTATAATCGACATAGACACGCTCCGCGTCATTAAAAAAGGCAATAAAGGCGCTTACGGGGAAATTTCCATTCCTTCCGCCGATGACATTGCAACGATAATTTATACTTCCGGGACCACAGGTAATGCAAAAGGCGTGATGCTCAGTCACGGCAATCTCAGTTCAAACGTAATCACCAGCTGGCATACCTGCAAGAGATTTTCTTCGGACAGATGGCTCTCGCTGCTGCCCATGGCGCATACACTTGAAATGACTCTGTGCATGCTTTACCCTATGTTCTGCGGCGCTTCAATTTTCTATTTGCAGAAAGCGCCTGTTCCTGCAGTCCTGCTCAAGGCAATGCAGACGGTAAGGCCTACAACCATACTTTCAGTGCCTCTCATTATCGAGAAAATATACAGGGGCAGCGTGCTCCCTACTATAAAGAAAAGCCCGGTCCTTAGGTGGATGGACAAGCATGCAAATTTTCTTATGTGCAGGATAATAGGACATAAACTCAAAAAAACTTTCGGCGGGAAACTCTCTTTCTTCGGCATAGGCGGCGCCAAACTTGACAGCGAGGTGGAGCGTTTTCTTAAAAAGTCAGGCTTCCCCTATGCCATAGGCTATGGTTTGACAGAAACGTCCCCGCTCGTAGGCTTCGCCTTCGGGAAAGACAATCTGATAGGGTCCTTTGGTCGTCCGGTGTACAATGTCCAGATTAAACTGAATGATGTCAATCCCGAGACGGGGGAGGGAGAGATAGTCGTGAAAGGCCCTAATGTGATGCTTGGCTACTACAAAGATGCAGAAAGAACCAGAAGTGTATTCACAGAGGACGGATGGTTCAGGACAAATGATCTTGCCATACTTGATAAAAGCGGAAACTTTGTCATAAAGGGCAGAAAGAGCAATATGATACTTGGAGCCTCCGGTGAAAACATATATCCGGAAGAGATAGAGAGTGTAATAAACAATATAGACGGGGTCACGGAGTCCATCGTTATCGAGCGTCACGGCAGACTTGTTGCTCTTGTCCATCCTATTGACGGTTTCATAGATTGGGACAGGGAGTTGGAGGAAAAGGTGCTTGAGAAAGTTCGCGCATGGAAAGAGAAACTGCTTAAAGTGGTGAACAGAAATGTAAACAAGACCTCTCAGCTAAGCTCAGTTGAGATTATGAAAGTCCCTTTCGAGAAGACTGCCACAATGAAGATACGCCGCTTTCTCTATAAAGAAAATGCTCCTACCCTCGAACAGGACCTCTTCAGGAAATCGGCATAACTCCACCAGGGCTGTGCTTCCTGTGCACAGCCTGCATAATGCTCAAGTTGTTTAAGTGTGGGTTAGGGGGGCGTACGGCTTGTTTTTTACGCCCCTTGTTTATTGGTTTTATTCACTATACGGCTCTGTAGGCTTCCCTTTCCATCTGGCACTGATGGTATGCTCCTTGCCGTCGCCATTCTTTGTGTCCTTTACCCTGCCGTCCTTGATCAGCACCTTGATTTCTTTACCCGTCATCGGCATGCCGTCTATACGGAGCATACCCGTGCTGAAAAGGGGGGAGGCGGTATGCTTCGGATTTCCACTGATGAAAAACAGACTGCGTTCCTCATTCATGCCTAATACTCTCCAGTATTCCTTGCCTTCGTGTTCGGCTTCCCTATTTGTGAGATAGATTATTTTCCCAAAATGCAGATCAATGTCTCCGAAAATTACTACACCGTCTGTTTTATCTTTATCGAGATAAAGAGCAAGCTCAAACTGTCCATTTTCGTGGGTGCTAAACTCGACCTTACGCACGGGCATATGCTTGCCGTCAATGGTCACTGTGTCTTCCGGAGTTACGTTGTCATTGTTGTCGCTGGAGCAGGCCGCAAAGCCTATGCTCATCATCACTGCTGCTACGGGGACAAGAGCCTTGCCTGTCACGTTAGCAAAGAATTTGTGTGTTTTCATAGTTGTCCGTTCTATTTATATCGCAAATATAATCGTTTTTACTAAGATTGTAAGGGAAGAGGGTAGAAAAGCGAAAGCCCGGCATAATGTCGGGCTCTCTTAGTTGGAGTTTTTATAGTTTAAGTAAAATATTCCGACCATTTCGGTATATGTTGATTGTTGTTTTCCAAGCGCAAAGATATGCCAAGCGCTAAGGAGAGTTTATGCTATAACGTATAAATAAGCTATCATTTTAGAAAAATCAGCACTTATTTGTCCCTGCACTCAGGGCAGATGCCTTTGAGCAGAAAGTTGGATGTATGAAGTTCAAAGCCTTCGCCGACTTCTACCACGGGCACAGGAACATCGTGCATGCAGATAGTCCTATGGCATTTTTCGCAATAGAAATGTACGTGTTCATCTTCGTCTTCTTCTATATTCTGACTTAAACAAAGCTCATATTTCACTCCTCCTTCTCCATCTTCTATGGCATGGACCAGATGCTGCTCTTTGAATAAAGTCAGCACCCTGAATATGCTTGATTTGTCGAGTGAAAGAATATTATATTCCAAGTCTTTCATGGATATGGGACAGTCCTGCTCTGCCAGAGCTTTTACTATTATTATACGGTTCGCCGTGGGCTTTATGCCATGCGCTGCCAATAATTTGTTTTCATCCATAGCTTTATTTTTTAGCTTCCGACAAAGTTAAACATTTTGTCTCTAAGTAAAAATGCAACCTGGTTGCAAGGCGTGCTCCTTACCTTTGCAATGAAAAAATATATGACCATGGCACATCATCACGAACATCATCATCACGAACATCATCACCACGACGGCAACAAAACAAAACTTTTGCTTATAATAGCAACTGTATTCCTGCTCATAGGGGCGGTGTTTATCGAAAAGAAACTGAATTTGCCGACATGGCAGCTGCTGCTTGTGTATCTCGTTCCATATCTTCTCGTCGGATTCGCTACTATCAAGGAAGCCGTTGAGGGTATTTTTGAAGGGGATATGTTCAATGAGAACTTCCTCATGTCAATAGCGACAATTGGCGCTTTGTCTATAGGCTTTCTCCCGGGAGCGGAGAGCCAGTTCCCTGAAGCGGTGTTTGTAATGCTCTTCTTTCAGATAGGCGAACTTTTTGAGGGCTACGCAGAGGGAAAAAGCCGTGACAGCATATCTCATTTGATGGATATACGCCCCGACACCGCAAATGTGGAGCGTGACGGGGAGCTCAAGTCCGTTTCTCCGGAAGAGGTGGGAATAAATGAAATCATAGTCATAAGACCGGGCGAGAAAGTCCCTTTGGACGGAGTTGTAATAGAGGGTAGCTCCGCTCTCAACACCGTGGCTTTGACCGGAGAAAGTCTCCCACGGGAATTGAGTGTCGGTGACGATGTGCTTTCGGGCTGTGTGAACCTTACCGGAGTCATACGGGTGCGTACCACACATGATTTTGGCGAGAGTACGGTTTCAAAAATCATCAAAATCGTGGAGAGCGCGGATGAGAATAAATCGAGAAGCGAATCCTTCATAACAAAATTTGCGCGTATATATACGCCTATTGTCGTTTTTCTTGCCCTTGCATTGGCAATTATACCTCCTCTGTTTGCCGGGGCGTCTTTCCCGGTATGGCTTGAACGTGCCCTCATTTTCCTTGTGGTGTCCTGCCCTTGCGCCCTTGTAATAAGTGTGCCGCTTACATTTTTCGGAGGCATAGGAGGCGCCTCCCGCAAAGGCATATTGGTGAAAGGCAGCAATTATATGGACGTGCTTGCAAATTTGGGCACCGTGGTTTTCGACAAGACGGGGACTCTCACCTACGGGCAATTTGAGGTTGATGCCGTGCATCCGGAAAATTTCGATGCAAATGAGCTTCTCCACCTTGCCGCCCATGTGGAGCATTTTTCAACCCACCCTATAGGCGCAGCTCTCCGTGAGGCTTTCCCCGATGAAGCGACTGACGGCTGCAAGATAGGAGCGGTGGAAGAAATTGCCGGTCAAGGGGTACGTGCCGAAGTGAGCGGGAGGACCGTGTGCGTCGGCAACACAAAAATGATGGAAAACATAGGGGCGGAATGGCATGATTGCGAGAAAACCGGGACAATCATCCACGTGGCTGTGGACGGAGTTTATGCAGGTCATATCATTATCAACGATAAAATCAAGGAAGACAGTGCCAAAGCCATAGCCGATCTGAAAAAACTTGGCGTGGAAAATACCGTAATGCTTACGGGGGACCGCAGGGAAGTAGCTCAGGATGTCGCTCGCAAGCTCGGCATCGATGAGTGCCACAGTGAATTATTGCCTGCGGATAAGCTTTCATATCTGGAGCGTATGCTGGCAGAGAGAAGGCATGGGAAGTATCTGGCATTTGTGGGGGACGGGATAAATGATGCCCCTGTGCTGAAGCGTGCGGATGTCGGGATTGCCATGGGCGGACTCGGGAGCGATGCTGCAATTGAAGCGGCTGATGTTGTCCTTATGGATGACAAACCGGGCAAAATTGCAGAGGCAATATCCACTGCCAGACGGACAATAAAGATTGCCCGTCAGAACGTGTGGTTTGCAATAGGGATCAAAGTCTCTATACTGGTTCTCGCAACTTTCGGTCTCAGCACTATGTGGATGGCTGTTTTTGCCGACGTGGGCGTCACCGTCCTCGCCGTGCTCAACGCGATGAGGGCTCTGCGTGACTAATGCTTGCAGACTTTTGAAGCGTCCACAGTGAAGCCTCCCTGCGAGGGCATGAATTTGCCGTGCTCCTTGAGAAAATCCACAAGTTCGCCCGCCGTGAGATTTTCCGCATGGCAGGTAAAGAAACGTTCATGGGCGCCGAATTTATTTATAATCGCTTCAAGAAGGCTTTGTTCCGTATAGGAATTGCCCTGCATCATTGCAAGGACTTCGTGTCCGTGTACCATCCTAAAAATATTTTAAGGCTTAAGTGAGCAAAATCCGTTCCCGTAAACTATTCTATGCAATAATTATATTTGGGGATTGCGTTATCTCTCAAATATATATAACTTTGCAACAATTATGAAAGATTTATTTACACCGGATATGATGCTGTCTGATATGATAGACATCAATTTCAGTCTCCTGCAGATTTTGCCCCGCGTGGGTATGGATTTGAAATACTCGGGACTGAAAGTATCGGAAGCATGCGAAAAATGCGGCATAGATACACGCACATTCATTCTTATATGCAATGTGTATTCATACCCGGACCTCACTCCTTCGGAAGAAGAAATAGAGGAGGAGGGAGATATAGATGAGATAGTGCGTTATCTGCACGGCTCGCACGAGTTTTATACGGGGCACGCCTTGAGCGCACTCGGCTCTTCGATGCTGTCCCTTCTCGCCGATTGCGATGAGAAACGCAAGGAGGCGATAATGAAATTCTTCTATGATTACGAGGCGGAACTTGTAAAACACTTTGCTTACGAAGAGGAAGTCCTTTTCAAATATATCGCTGACCTGAAGCAGGGTAAGCACGGGAACGGATATTCCATAGACAACTTTGAGGCAAGCCACGGAAATGTGGAGGAAAAGCTCGTTGATATGAAAAATATCGTTATGAAGTATCTTCCTTCCCAATGCCCGGATGAGCTCAAGACACACACTCTCCTTTCCATATATCTTCTGCTTGACGACCTTCACAGACACACTTTCGTGGAAAACAATATTCTGGTGCCACTTGTGAGAAATTTTGAAAACAATGGAAAATAGAAAGTCCATAGTGTTGGTGATACCCTCCTCAGTCATAAGTGCAGGGTTTGAGAGTCTTATCTCAAAAATGGAGGATTTCTATGTTTCCGAAAGTATAGCTGATTATTCAAGACAAAGTGAGGCGCGTCTGCGTTCCATCAATCCTGACATAGTCATAATAGACCCCTCTGTGTTTGACTTCCAGAGTCGGAAAGAGGGGAGAAATATAATCTCGGAATTCTGCGATGCCATAGTCATAGCCGTTGAAGTGCAGGCTCTGTCCAATGAGTCTCTGAATCAGTACGACGGGTATATTTCCCTGTTCGACAACGCAGAACAGATCTCGCAGAAATTACGTTCTATAGTGGAGTCAAGACAGACGGAAAGCGGTCACGACAACGGGGAACTCTCGGCACGCGAGAAAGAAATCCTTGTCTGCGTGGCTCAGGGGCTGCTCAACAAGGAAATCGCCGACAAATTGAACCTTTCAATTTATACTGTCATCACTCACAGAAAGAACATAACCCGGAAAATAGGTATCAAGACAGTTGCCGGTCTGACGGTCTATGCTCTTCTGAACAATCTTATAGATACAAATTCTATTTTGTAGTTTCCTTGCCTGCGGCTGCCCAGGCAAGATAGCCTCCGGACATGTTGTAAACGATGTAGCCTGCTGCTGAAAGTTTTGCGGCAGCCGCTGCGCTGCGTCTTCCGCTACGGCAGTAAACAGCGAGGGTGCTGCCTTTGGGATATGCAGCCTGCACCTGCTCCATAAAAGATTTTGAGAACCAATCAATGTTTGCCGCTCCTTTCAAATGCCCCGCCGTGTATTCCTCATCGGTGCGTACATCAAGGAGCACGACCTGCGCTTCTTTGATTTTCTTTTCGAAAGCGTTTATATCTAAATTGGTGTATGAAATTTTGCCTGAAAAAAGGCTTGTCAGTATCGCTAATGCAGACATAATATTTATCATAATTTTGAATTTATCTAAATGATATGAGTTTATGCAAAATTCATTCCGTCTTTACTCGTCGAAAAGAGCGGGTTCCAGTTCCTTCGGGTGGAAACTCTTTCTGTGGTAGGGGCTGTAGCCGAATTTTCTGATTGCTGCTATGTGTTCCTTTGTGGGATAGCCCATATTGTGCTCCCAGCCATACTGAGGGTATTCTTTTGCCAGTTCGAGCATATAATCATCCCTGTAGGTCTTTGCGAGGACTGACGCCGCGGCAATCGAGCTATAAATGGCATCTCCGTGCACCACGGTCTGATATTTATAAGAATCGAAAGGACTGAAGCGATTGCCGTCTATAAGCAGAAAATCGGGCTTTACCGACAAGGCCCTGACTGCCCTCTGCATTCCCGTTATCGATGCCCTGAGTATATTCAGACGGTCAATCTCATCGGCATCCAATTTCAATACGGCGTAGGAAATGGCAGAGGATTCTATTATGGGCCGCAATTCTCTTCTGTGCGCATCGCTCATCTTTTTGGAATCATTGAGCAGAGGATGATAAAAATCTTTCGGAAGAATTACCGCGGAAGCAAATACGGGCCCCGCAAGAGGACCCCTGCCTGCCTCGTCGCAACCTGCCTCCAAAAGACCCTCATTCATATATGGAAGAAGCTGCGCCATGATTATCCGAGTACTACGTCAAGTACCATCATAAGGGTGAAACCCAAGGCAAAACCTATTGTGGCGACATTTGAATGCTCACCCTGGGAGGATTCGGGAATTAGTTCCTCCACAACCACATAGAGCATTGCGCCTGCGGCGAAAGCCAGCATATATGGCATAATGCCTGTTATCGCCGATGTCAGCAGCAGTACAAGCACTCCTCCCACAGGCTCCACTACTCCGCTGAGCGCTCCTATGTAAAAAGAACGTAATCTGCTATTGCCCGCAGAACGAAACGGCATGGAGATAATAGCTCCTTCAGGTATGTTCTGTATGGCTATTCCAAGAGAAAGGGCTATGGCGCCGGCCATATTGAAATCGCCTGTAGCCGCGCCCGCTATTGCAACTCCCACCGCCATTCCCTCCGGGAAATTATGAATGGTTACGGCAAGTGCGAGCTTGACCGTTCGGGAAAGATGACTTTTCGGACCTTCAGGACCTCCCACGGGATGTATGTGCGGGGTTACATGGTCTATTATGAGCAGGAAAGCAAATCCTGCGAGCAGTCCTATCGTCGGGGGAATGACAGCGGCTGCGCCCTCTCCCATATTTATTGCCGGTATAATGAGCGACCATATGGAAGCTGCGACCATCACTCCCGAAGCGAAGCCGAGCAGGGCATTTTGCAAACGCGCCGGCATCTGTTTTTTCATGAAAAACACAAATGCCGAGCCCAGGACCGTACCCAACAGGGGTATCAAAAGCGCAATAAATATATAATTCATTTTCTTTTTCTTTTAGGATTGGCAGGAAACCAGCCTTTTTGCACACGTTTCTCCTGTTCGAAAAGTTCCAAGATAGACCAAAAGCAACTGAAACCCGCAACACCGAGTACAGCTGATATTATAGTGTTCTCTATGAACAATGAAACTGCCAAAAAGCCTGCACCCGCCAATGCGAATGCCCACCAGCACTCTTTCCCAAAATAATATTCGGCTTTTACTACTATAGGATGGAAGACTCCTATCAGCATGAATGAAGCCGCTCCCAATATTATTCCTGACCAATCCATAAAACCTTATTCTGTCTACGAAGTTACTTAAAAATATTTTAAGATTTATATATCTGTGCGCTTCTTGTCAGAACTTTTTGTTAAATACAGGCTCAAGTTTCAGACTTTTTGATCATTTCCTCTTATTTCAATCAAAAGTGCATGCCTTATCGCAATATGAAATGCACCCCAAAAGCCGGAAAAAAAACTTTTGGGATGCGCATAGCAAGTCCGAGACTTTTCAGTCTCTTGCTTTATAGCTCCGCTCTTCTCAGAACTTCTTGTAGCCGTATTGTGCGTGGCTGCCGAGTTCCTCCTCGATGCGTATCAGCTGGTTGTACTTAGCCATACGGTCCGTGCGGCTCATTGAGCCGGTTTTGATTTGACCGGAGTTGGTTGCCACAGCTATGTCGGCTATGGTAGTATCCTCGGTCTCTCCGGAACGGTGAGAGGTCACTGTGGTGTAGCCGTGACGATGTGCCATTTCTATGGCTTCCAAAGTCTCGGTGAGCGAGCCTATCTGATTTACCTTGATGAGTATGGAGTTTGCAGCTCCCTCCCTGATTCCTTTTTCGAGGAATTTGGTGTTGGTAACGAAAAGGTCATCGCCCACGAGCTGGCAGCGCCCGCCTATGGCTTTGGTGAGTTTTTTCCAACCCTCCCAATCTTTTTCGTCAAGACCGTCTTCAATGGAGTCGATAGGGTATTTGCTTATGAGCTGCTCAAGGTATGCAATCTGCTGATCGTCAGATAATTCCTTGCCCTTTGGGTCTTTAGGCATACCGTTGCTCAACTGCTTGTAGTTGTAGTAGAATTTGCCGTCCCGCACAGAAGAAAATTCGCTTGCAGCGCAGTCCATTGCGATTGTAACGTCTTTGCCCGGCTCATAACCTGCGTCTTTGATTGCCTGGCAAATGCTGTCCAGAGCATCCTCAATGCCGTTGAGTTCAGGTGCATATCCGCCCTCGTCACCCACAGCTGTCGAGAGATTGCGCTTTTTGAGAAGTTTTGCAAGAGCATGGAATATCTCTGCACCCATGCGAATTGCTTCCTTCTCCGAAGGAGCGCCTACCGGGCGAATCATAAATTCCTGGAATGCTATAGGAGCGGAAGAGTGTGCACCGCCGTTGATGATATTCATCATAGGCACCGGAAGAACATAAGTATTGCTTCCGCCTATATAACGGTAGAGAGGAATATTCAAGGCCTTTGCCGCGGTCTGAGCCACTGCCAGACTTACTCCGAGTATCGCATTGGCTCCGAGTTTGCTCTTTGTAGGAGTGCCGTCGAGTGCGAGCATCTTGTAGTCTATCGCGCGCTGGTTGAGTGCATCCTCGCCCTTGAGTGCGGGCGCAATGATCTTGTTTACATTTTCCACAGCTTTGAGCACGCCCTTGCCTGCGAAGCGTTTCTTGTCGCCGTCACGAAGTTCGAGGGCTTCGTTTTCGCCTGTCGATGCGCCTGAAGGGACGCTTGCACGTCCCATTACACCATTTTCAAGGGTAACTTCAACTTCTACTGTCGGATTGCCGCGGGAATCCATGATTTCGCGAGCGTGGATTTTTTCTATTTTCATATCTTTATTGATTTTGAGTTTTTACAATGAAGGCTTGATTTCTTCAATCCATTTGTCTATGCGCTCTTCAGTCTTTGAGTCCGTCTCGTTTATATCTATTGCAAGACCTACGAATTTGCCGTCTATTACAGCTTGTGAGCTGCCGTAATTATAGTCGCCGGCATTGACCATCCCAAGAATATTCGCGCCTGAATCTTTGAGTGCACGATAAATCTCCGCCATGCCTCCGCAGAAGCTGTCTGGATAGCCCATGGCATCGCCGCAACCGAAGATTGCAACTGTCCTGCCTTTGAGATTTGCGCTCTCCAATACCTTCACTCCGTCATACCAGTCGTCCTGCACATCTCCTTCTCCCCAGGTTGAGGTGCCGAGCAGAAGATTGTCATAAGCTTCTACCTTCCCGCCGTCAACATCCGTTACATTGAAAACATCGGCGCCGAGTTTGGACGCTATCCTGTTCGCATAGTCTTCACAACTTCCTGTTGTGGAACCGTAAATTACAACTGTCTTTTTCATTTTTTTATTTTTTTATGTTATTAGAGGTACGCTTGAAAGTATACCCTTTGCATTTTCCATTCTCTCCCGGCTTGGCGCTTCCGTGCCTTTCAGCGCGTACGGCAAGCCGAGTTTTTCGTATTTATAGACCCCCAGACTGTGGTAGGGCAGGACTTCTATTTTCTGAATGTTCTTCAGCGTTTTCAGGAAATCAGCGAGTTCCTGCAAGTACAGGTCATTGTCTGTCAGCCCCGGGATAAGAACGTGACGTATCCAGACAGGCTTTTTTATTTCCGAGAGATACTTTGCAGCATCCAGGATATTCCTGTTGGTGTACTTTGTCAGTTTTATATGTTCTTCGTCCCGTATATGCTTTATGTCAAGCAGAATGGTGTCTGTGTACTTCATCAGTTCTTCAAATCTGGCAAACCATTCTCCTTTGCGTGTAAATGGGCGGGCGGAGGTGTCCAGGCAGGTATTTATCCCGCGCCCGCGGGCCTTACGGAAAAGTTCCGTAAGAAAGTCCAGCTGCATCAGAGCTTCTCCTCCGCTCACGGTTATCCCTCCATGCTCTCCCCAATAGGAACGGAATTTCTCCGCCTGATCGAGCAGTTCGTCCGCACTCAGTTCATCTCCCCCGCCGAACGCCCATGAATCAGGGTTATGGCAGAACAGACAGCGCATAGGGCAGCCTTGAAGAAAAATGAGGAAACGTACCCCCGGTCCGTCAACAGACCCGAAACTTTCTGTTGAGTGTACGTATCCCTTTAGCATTTTCAGAGACTTTCGTGTGCCTGACGCGCAATTACGTCCAACTGTTGTTCCTCTGTGAGGTCTATGAATTTGACTGCATAGCCGCTCACGCGTATAGTGAAGTTCTGGTATTCTTCCTTTTCCGGATGCTCCATCGCATCTTTAAGCTTCTCGACTCCGAATACATTTACATTCAGGTGATGGGCTCCCTGGTTGAAGTAGCCGTCCATTACATTCACGAGCGTGTCCGCACGCTCCTCGTCATTGTGCCCGAGCGCTCCGGGAGATATGGTCTGGGTGTTTGAAATGCCGTCCAGAGCATATTCGTAAGGAAGTTTGGCAACGGAGTTGAGCGATGCAAGCAGTCCGTTCTTTTCCGCTCCGTAGCTTGGATTTGCTCCCGGCGAGAGAGGGGTCCCGCCGCGACGTCCGTCCGGCATATTCGGGGTGTACTTGCCGTACACCACATTGGAGGTAATTGTAAGTATGCTTGTGGTCGGCTCGGAATTGCGATAGGTATGGTATTTTTTTATCTTTCCCATAAAGGTCTTGAGTAGCCATACCGCTATCTCGTCCGCACGCTCATCGTCATTTCCGTAACGGGGAAAATCCCCCTCTGTCCTGTAGTCCGCGGCAAATCCCGCTTCGTCCCTTATTATATTCACCTTGGCATATTTTATCGCCGAAATCGAGTCCACAACGTGGGAGAATCCCGCTATACCGGTCGCGAAAGTGCGGCGCACATCCGTGTCGATCAGCGCCATTTCCGCAGCCTCGTACGAGTACTTGTCGTGCATATAGTGTATGAGATTCAGAGTCTTTACATATACGCCTGCGAGCCAGTCGAGCATGGTTTCAAACTTAGGCATGAATTCTTCGTATGTCACCACGTCTCCCGTTATCGGGCGGTATGCAGGAGAAACCTGTTCTCGTGTCTTTGCGTCCATGCCTCCGTTTATTGCGTAGAGCAGGGCCTTTGCGAGATTGGCGCGTGCACCGAAGAACTGCATTTCCTTTCCTGTCTGAGTTGCGGACACGCAGCAGCATATACTGTAATCGTCACCCCATATCGGACGCATCACATCGTCGTTTTCATATTGTATCGAACTTGTCGTGACGGATATTTTTGCCGCATATTTCTTGAAAGCCTTTGACAAACGGCTGCTGTAAAGTACCGTGAGGTTAGGCTCCGGGCTCGGACCCATATTCTCCAGAGTGTGGAGGAAGCGGAAGTCTGTCTTCGTTACCATAGAGCGTCCGTCCTGTCCGATTCCCGCAACTTCGAGTGTAGCCCATACGGGGTCTCCCGAGAAAAGTTGGTTGTAAGCCGGGATTCTGGCGAATTTAACCATGCGGAACTTCATTACAAGCTGGTCTATGAGTTCCTGCGCATCGCTTTCACTCAGTTTGCCCTCCTTGAAGTCGCGCTCGAAATAAATGTCGAGAAATGTGGATATGCGTCCCACCGACATCGCTGCGCCGTTCTGGGTTTTTACCGCTCCGAGATAGCCGAAATAGAGCCACTGCACGGCTTCCCTGGCGTTGCATGCCGGCAGGGATATGTCGAAGCCATAGCCTGCCGCCATTTCTTTCAAGCCCTTGAGAGCCTTGATTTGCATTGACACTTCCTCCCGAAGACGAATGACATCGTCTGCCATCTCTCTGTCGCCCATGTTTTTCAGGTCTTTCTTTTTCTCTTCTATGAGAAAATCAACGCCGTAAAGGGCAACGCGGCGGTAGTCTCCGACTATGCGTCCGCGACCGTAGGTGTCAGGAAGTCCTGTGAGTATGTGATTGTGGCGGACGAGTTTCATTTCATCCGTGTAGGCGTCAAAAACGCCCTCGTTGTGGGTTTTTGCGTAATTGTTGAAAATATTATGCAGCTCAGGTGACGGCTCGTAGCCATAAGTGGTGAGTGCCTGCTCCGCCATATTTATGCCTCCGTAAGGCATGAAAGCGCGCTTGAGCGGCTTGTCTGTCTGCAAGCCCACGACTCTTTCAAGTTCTTTTGACGCTTCGTCAATATATCCGGGACCGTATGCGGTCAGGCCGGACACCACCTTGGTCTCCATATCCAGGACACCGCCCTTTGCGCGTTCCTGCTTCTGGAGTTCCTTTAATTTTGACCAAAGAGTGTCTGTCGCCTGAGTAGGTCCTGCCATAAAGCTCTCATCCCCCTCATAGCCCGTATAATTGTTTTGAATAAAATCACGTACGTTTACTTCTGTCTGCCATTTGTTTCCCTTGAAACCTTTCCATTCTTCTCTGATATTTTTTTCCATCTCCGTCTAAGTGAATTTTTCCGACACAAAGTTAATATTTTTAAATGTAATTTTTCTAATTATTTGTTATTATGAAAACGCCATAAGAGCAAAAAAGGAGAGGCTGAACTTTCTGCCGCTCCTAATTCCATGCAAATGAGAATAATATCAGATATTCTCCTTGTGAATCTCGAAGTATGCCTTAGGATGTTTGCACACAGGACATTCTTCAGGAGCCTTTGTGCCCACTACGATGTGACCGCAGTTGCGGCATTCCCAGACTTTGACTTCGGCTCTTTCAAAAACAGCCGCGGTTTCGACATTCTTCAGGAGTGCGCGATAACGCTCCTCGTGGCGCTTCTCTATAGCCGCCACGCCACGAAATTTCTCTGCGAGTTCGTGGAAACCTTCTTCATCCGCTGTCTTCGCGAATTCTTCATACATGTCGGTCCATTCGTAGTTTTCTCCGGCTGCCGCATCGGCAAGATTGTGAGCCGTGTCGCCTATACCGTTGAGTTCCTTGAACCAGAGCTTTGCATGCTCCTTCTCGTTGTCTGCTGTCTCGAGGAAAAGGGCGGCAATCTGCTCATATCCTTCTTTCTTCGCTTTTGAAGCAAAAAATGTATACTTGTTACGTGCCTGGGATTCTCCTGCGAAAGCAACTTCCAGGTTCTTTTCTGTCTGTGTCCCTGAATACTTTGTTTTCATAATTCTTTGATTTTTAATTTTTCACATCGGGGAATTTCTTTAAACAGGCTTCCATGAATTCGGGTGCTGTAAGAGCTCACCAAGACATGAAAACCGATTTGCCCGCAATATTGAAAACAAGCAGGACTTTGCCTTCGAACAGACTGAAGTCGAGTTCTTGTCTTGAACTCCTAAATGCTTTGAAATCATATTGTAGCCATAAAGAAATAATTCGTCATACATTATGCAAATACCACGCCTGATTTTCTTGGGCTATGGCATATTCAATAATTTTAACGAACTTTGCGTTATGGAAAGACTTTTTGCTTTTATAACCACAGTCCTGCTGCTTGCATCCTGCGGGAGTGGGAAGGACGGGTTCAGGAACGGTGACCTTATTTTCGTGGGGATACCCCTTTCTTACAGTATCGATTCCACTTCAATGGACAGCGCCATTGCGCAGGCAACAGGAACGGAGGGACTTAATCTTATTCACGTTGCGATAGTGGAAATCGAGGGGGACAGCACGTTCGTTATAGACGCTACCATAAAAAGAGGCGTAGACAGGCATTCTTTAGATACATTCATCCGAGATTTCACTCTCAAAGACGGCTCTTTGCCTGTGCTGGAGCTGATGCGTCTGAAAGACCCCCGCGATGCGGATATTTATGTGGCGAATGCACATAAATTCATAGGACTGCCTTACGATGAACGTTTCATGCCGGACAACGGGGCATATTATTGCAGCGAACTCGTGCGCGACAGTTACATTCGCCGGGACGGCACATATATATTTGATGCGGCGCCTATGAATTTCAAAGCTTCCGACGGGGAATATCCAGTTTATTGGAAACAGCTTTTCGCGCGCCTCGGAGTGCCTATCCCTCAGGGAGTGGAAGGTACGAATCCCCAAGATATGTATGGGAGTAAGGCTATTTGTCGTATTTGTTCTCCGTTTTCTTCACAGGATCGCAGGTGAGGCTGCACCCGAGTCTTTTGAATACTTTCTGGTCCACTTCGCTGAGCATTACGGTGCAATGTACCTGACATCCTCCAAGCTCAGGCAGTTGTGCCAGAGCGCGGCGGCAGTTGTCGTCGTGTTTGCTAAGAATGGAAATGGCTACCAGCACTTCATCGGTGTGAAGACGCGGGTTGTGGCCATGCAGGTACTGGACTTTGGTCTTCTGTATGGGCTCAATCATTTCCGGCGGAATGAGCTTTATGTCATGGTCTATGCCGGCAAGGTGCTTCGTAGCATTGAGTATCAGAGCGGCACTCGGGCCGAGGAGGGGGCTGCTCTCCGCAGTGATTATGGTGCCGTCGTTGAGCTCTATCGCTGCCGAAGCTTTGCCTGAATTGTCCAGACGCTCCTTTGCCGCAACTGTGACTTGCCTGTAATCGGTTGTGAGCTTCAATTGCTGCATGAGCAGGGCTATCTTGTTTACTTCGTCGTCATTGCAATGACCGTCCGCGAGATTCCCCAGAGCGGTGTAATAGCGCCTTATGATTTCCTCCTTCGCGGCTTTGCGGCAGAGTTCGTCGTCGCAAATGCAGTTGCCCACCATATTCACCCCCATATCGGTAGGGGATTTGTAAGGATTCTCTCCGTATATATCCTCGAATATGGCATTCAAAACAGGAAAAATTTCTATGTCCCTATTGTAATTGACTGCTTGCACTCCGTATGCGTCGAGGTGGAAAGGGTCTATCATATTCACATCATTGAGGTCGGCAGTCGCCGCCTCGTATGCTACATTTATAGGGTGCTTGAGGGGAATGTTCCAGACCGGGAAAGTCTCGAACTTGGCATAACCGGCTTTTATGCCCCGCTTACTCTCCTGATACAACTGGCTGAGGCATACAGCCATCTTGCCGCTGCCCGGCCCCGGAGCCGTAACGACCACGAGAGGTCTTGTTGTCTTGACATAATCGTTTTTTCCGAAACCCTCATCCGAGTCGATCAGCGCGACATTGTTGGGGTAGCCCTCTATGGTATGGTGGAAGTAGGTGGTTATTCCCTGCCTTTTGAGCTTTGTTCTGAATAGATTCGCCCCTTCCTGACCGCGGTAGTGGGTGATGACGACCGAGCCCACCAGCATGCCCCTGTTGGTAAATTCATCTTTAAGGCGCAATACGTCCTCGTCGTAGGTTATGCCCAGATCGCTGCGGACTTTATTCTTCTCTATGTCCACGGCGCTTATCACGATGACGATTTCCACTTCATCGCTCAGCTGCATAAGCATTCTGAGCTTGCTGTCAGGCTGGAAGCCCGGCAGTACCCTGCTGGCGTGATTGTCGTCGAACAGTTTTCCCCCGAATTCGAGATATAGTTTGTTGCCGAACTTGGCGATACGCTCTTTGATGTGTTCGGATTGAATTTTAAGATATTTTTCGTTGTCGAAACCGTACTTCATAAGAATAATGATTACGGGTTACAAAATTAGCAATTTTAAGCTTGTATTCAAAGAAAACTTTTCCATTTTCCTCAAACAATCGCTAATTTTGTCCGGCTAAAGTTTTAATAATGCGGAAATCCTTTTTTGACAGCGAATTCGGGCAAATCATCATAATCAAGCGTATAGGCGCAAGGAAGCTCACGCTTAGGGCGGATGCGTCGAGGGGAGTGCGTATGTCAATTCCTTTTTGGGAGCCGTATTCCCGCGCCCTTGAATTTTTGGAGAGTCGGAGGGATTGGGTGCGGGACGTGCTGGAAAGGACAAAAGCCGAAGATTATGATGTGGAGGCTCTGCGCCGTCAGGCTAAACTCTATCTGCCCGCCCGTACAAGGGCTTTGGCTGAGCAGCACGGCTTTGAACTGCGGAAGATATTCATAAAGAACAACAGAAGCAATTGGGGGTCCTGTTCACAGCGCGGCAATATAAATCTGAATCTTCATCTTATGAGAGTGCCAGGGGAACTTAGGGACTATGTAATACTCCACGAACTTTGCCACTTGAAATATCTGAACCATGGTCCGGAGTTCCACTCTCTTCTCGAAGAGCTTTGTCCGGACCATCGTGCAAAATCCCGTGAACTGAAAAAGTTCCGGTTCTGACTATTTCAAGACGCCGAGTTCTTTTCCAACTTTGATGAAGGCGGAGACAGCCTTGTCGAGATGTTCGCGTGTGTGTGCCGCGGAAATCTGCACGCGTATGCGCGCCTGCCCCTTAGGCACTACCGGGTAATAGAATCCGGTCACGAATATTCCCTCTTCAGCCATAGCAGCGGCAAATTTCTGACTGAGCGGAGCATCGTATAGCATAACTGCGCATATAGCCGATTGTGTAGGCTTGATGTCGAAGCCTGCACTAAGCATCTTTTCGCGGAAATATCTCACATTCTCCTGCTGGCGGTCGTGGATTTCGTTGCTTTCGCCGAGCATTTTGAAAGTCTCTATCGCCGCCGCGCAGATCATAGGCGGCAGGGAATTGGAGAAAAGGTAAGGACGCGAACGCTGGCGCAGCATGTCTATGATTTCCCTGCGACCGGTGGTGAAGCCTCCGACAGCTCCCCCGAAACTCTTTCCGAGGGTGCCTGTGTATATGTCTATGCGACCGTAGCAGTCGAACTGCTCCGTCACTCCGTGTCCCGTTTTGCCCACCACTCCTGCCGAATGGCTTTCGTCCACCATTACGAGGGCGTCATATTTCTCCGCGAGTTCGCAAATCCTGTCCATAGGGGCGACGTTGCCGTCCATGGAGAACACCCCGTCCGTGACAATTATGCGGAAACGCTGTGCCTGCGCCTCTTTGAGGCAATGCTCGAGTTCCTCCATATCTGCATTTGCGTAACGATAACGTACAGCCTTGCAGAGGCGTACTCCGTCGATTATGGAGGCATGATTGAGCGAGTCGGAGATAATTGCGTCTTCGGCAGTCAGAAGCGGCTCGAAGACTCCTCCGTTGGCATCGAAACAAGCCGCGTAGAGTATGGTGTCTTCCGTGTGGAAATAGTCTGAAATGACCTTTTCGAGCTGCTTGTGAAGATCCTGCGTGCCGCAGATGAAGCGGACGGAGGACATGCCGTAACCGCGTTCGTCCATGGCTTTCTTTGCAGCCTCAATCAGTCTTGGGTTGTCGGAAAGTCCAAGGTAGTTGTTGGCACAGAAGTTAAGGGCTTTGCTGCCGTCTTTCAATGTGATTTCAGCGCCCTGCGCAGAGCAGATTTCGCGCTCGTTTTTATATAAACCTGCCTCCTTTATAGAGTTTAACTCTTCCTGGAGATGATTTTGGAATTTGCCGTACATTTTTATGTGGGTTAAGATTGAACAAATGTAAGAAAAAATTACTAATTTTGCTCACATTATAAGTTAATAAGATGAAAAATGTACTAATCATAGGCTCGACGGGGCAAATCGGTTCCGAGCTGACAATGAAAATCAGAAAGGAATATAGTGGCGGAACAGCGGTTGCGGGATATATTCCGGGATTTGAACCGAAAGGTGAATTGCTCGAAAGCGGTCCTGCCGAAGTCGTGAATGTGTGCGACGCCGCCCGCATTGCGGAGGTGGTAGGCAAATACAAGATAGATACCATATACAATCTTGCTGCGCTTCTCTCCGCGACAGCTGAAAAATATCCCCTCAAGGCCTGGGATATCCAGATGAACGGACTTATAAACATCCTTGAGGTCGCACGCGAACACGGCTGTGCTGTTTTCACCCCGAGTTCTATAGGTTCTTTCGGTCCGAGCACCCCTCGCGACAATACTCCCCAGGACACAATACAACGTCCGACTTCGATGTATGGTGTGACAAAGGTCGCCACGGAGCTTCTCAGCGACTATTATTTCCATAAATACGGAGTGGACACCCGCTCCGTGCGTTTCCCCGGGCTCATCTCTTACACAACCCTACCCGGAGGGGGCACCACGGACTATGCGGTTGAAATTTATTATTCCGCGGTCAAAGGAGAAGAGTTTGTCTGCCCTATCGCCAAAGGCACATATATGGATATGATGTATATGCCCGATGCCCTGAAGGCTTCTGTGGAGATTATGGAGGCGGACCCGTCAAAGCTGGTGCACCGCAACTCCTTCAATATCGCTTCCATGAGTTTCGCTCCGGAAGAGCTTTATGCTGTCATAAAGAAATATGTTCCGGGACTTGAAATGCGTTACGAGTTCGACCCTGTGCGTCAGGAAATAGCGAACTCATGGCCAAATAAAATGGACGACAGCTGCGCCCGCGAAGAGTGGGGCTGGCAGCCGAGTTATGACATGGATTCGATGACAGAGGATATGCTCGGTCACCTTAAAGAGAAACTCCTTTAAGCGGTATTTGTAATTTTCAGCACTTCCACGGTGCTGTCAGTCACTTTAAGCGACTCGTCCACGCGCGAAAAAAGCAGCGCTCCGATGTGCGAGCCTTCGATTTCGACGACGAGAGCGGATTCTTTCTGCGGCAGGGAATACTTCATGTCCGTGAAAATATCGCTCAATTTCTTGCGGCGCCCACCCATTCCGAGGGGACAGATCCAGTCTCCCTCCCGCCAATGCCTTATGCGCAGCGGCAGGGCGATTTTCCCCGCATCCATAATTATCGTGCCCTCAGGCTGCCTGAGCGATGAAATTTCAGAACGCGGCACAATTTCTGTCTTATAACTCGTCTCTACGGGGGCCGTGTCGAGCAGAAGCGCATCGGAACTGCAGACGAGCGGGCCGAAACGCTTGCCTGCAATGCTCTCTTCCGATTCGAGCGCGCGTATGAGATCCCCGATATTGCCGGAACTCATCCCATGTGGCGAGAGCAGACGCCAGAGCACATACTTCCAATGCCTGAGAGCCATTATTTCCCTGACGGGAAAAACTGTGGCACGCGGGGATAGTCCACAGTTTAGGAAATAGTCCTCCGCTATATCGTCAATCTGAGTGAAACGCTCCATGTCCTCGTTCAAGGTCCTGACAAAAGACGGATTTATTTCCCCGAACACGGGGAAAACTTCGTTTCTTATCTTGTTTCTTTTATATTCATTTTCGGCATTGGTATGGTCCTCGCGCCACTCCAAATGCTTTTCCCTCATATAATCGAGGATTTCTTCGCGTGTGATGCCCAGAAGAGGCCTCAATATCCTCCCGTTCTGTCGCGCCATTCCGCGCAGGCCTCTGCCGCCCGTGCCTCGCAGTATGTTGAGCAACAGGGTTTCCGCATTGTCATTGGCATTATGCGCTACCGCCGTTACATCGAAGCCCTCGTTCACGCATAATTCGAGAAACCATGAATAGCGTAACTCGCGGGCCGCCATTTCTATGCTAATGCCTTTTTCCTTTGAAAAGCCCTTGGTGTCGAAACGCTTTGAGAAAAAGCGGTATCCGGCCTGTTCGCACGCTCTGCGGACAAACTCCTCGTCAGCGTCAGAGTTCTCCCCGCGCAGCCCGAAATTGCAATGCGCAACAGCGAAAGTGGCTCCCGGGAACAATTCGGAAGCCATATTAAGCATATACATAGAGTCAATGCCGCCACTGACTGCAAGGAGGATTTTCATTTATTTTTTCTTGTTTGCAAAGGTGTAGCTCAGGCCTATGCTGAGAGCTTCCTTGAACTGTATTGCCCGGAAGCCGTCACCCTTGGGATTATTCTTGATATATTCCGGAGTTTTTATAAACACCTTGTCGTCATATATGAGATTGGTCACCAGGGAAAGGGAGATTAGCTTTGTCAGTTTCCAGTTTATTCTGTTGTCCCAGTTTACACGTACGTTCTCCGGACGGTTGAGGTAGTCGGAGAAGAGAACTAACTGGGTCGTGTATTTGAAGTTGTCGTTCACATCCAGCTTGATGTCGAATTTTACCTGGGCACCGAGCTCGAAACGCGAACTCTTGTAGGCGTTCCCGTCACCCTCGGCATAAGTCTTGCCGTCGTTTTTGAGTTGCATGGAATATGCCTTCCTGAGTTCAGGGTCGTTCACGATTACAAAACCTGCCGTTGCGGGAGCGGCGTTTATCGTGAGCCAGTTGTTGGGCACCCAGTCTATACCGAGAGCGAGGTTGGTGTATGCGGGAGCAAGGAAATTCGATTTTTTCACCATCGCCTCATTCCATGCTGCGCGCTGCAGGGCGGGACTGAGTTCGTCGAGTTTTGCTCCTGTTGTACCGCTGACGCGGTCGATAATCTGCTGACTTGGAGTCGCATAAGTATAGCCCGGGGCGAACTGTGACTTGAAGTTGAAGTTGGCGGTGTAGTTCACTTCCTTTACGGGGCTCTTGTAGCCCCACTTGCTCTCAAGATATATACGGTCGTTATTCTTTTGAAGTATAGGCTTTGAGGAGGCGTAGAGGAAGCCATAATCCAATTGCAGGCGGTTGTTCCAATACATTGCGCCTTTACTGTAATTGGCATTGCCGTCGATATAGCTGGCAAGTGAAGAGGTGTTGTCTCCGCCTGCCGCCCAGTTGGTAAGGGCGGTCTGGCTGAAATTGAGTTGGGCGTTCAGGGAATTTGTCCAATAATTCGGCTTCTGCATTTTTTTTTCCTGTTTCGGAGCATGTAGTATCGCCTTTGCCGCTTCTTCGGCAGCTTCTTGAACATTCTGCGCACCGAGCCCGGTCGTCACCAAAGCCAATGCGATTATGTGTAAAATCTTTTTCATCTGATTGAATAATTGTTGTTCTTGACTAATATGAAATTGCAAATACTACCCTGCGTTTTGAAGGCTTTCCGGAATATATGCACTTCCCTTCTTCTTCGCATACGCAGCTATCCACGGGAATACAGCGTATAGTCGCTTTTGTTTCGTCCTTTATTGCCTGCTCCGTTTCCGCCGTGCCGTCCCAATGGCAGAGGAGGAAGCCTCCTTTCCGGATTTCTTCTTTGAATTCTTCCCATGAGTCGCACTTGCGCATATTCGCTTCGCGGAAATCGAGGGCTTTTTTATAGATGTTTTCCTGTATATCGCTCATGAGTTTTGCTATATATTCTTCCGCAGCCTCAAGGCTTTTGGTCTCCTTTGTGAGAGTGTCGCGGCGGGCAATCTCCAGAGTCGAATTTTGAAGATCGCGCTCACCCATGGCTATCCTCACAGGTACGCCCTTGAGCTCCCACTCCGCGAATTTGAAGCCGGGGCGGAGGGTGTCGCGGTCGTCTATCTTCACGCTGTATCCCTTAGCCTCAATAGCCTTTTTGAGCCCGTACATTTTGTCAAGTATTGCCTGATGCCCTTCTTCTGTCTTGAATATGGGTACCATTACAACTTGTATCGGGGCGAGGGCAGGAGGCAGCACAAGACCTTCGTCATCGCTGTGAGCCATAATGAGAGCACCCATGAGGCGTGTACTCACTCCCCAGGAGGTCGCCCAGACATATTGTTGCTTTCCCTCTTTGTCGGTATATTGCACATCGAATGATTTTGCGAAATTCTGACCGAGAAAATGGGAAGTCCCTGCCTGGAGCGCCTTTCCGTCCTGCATCATCGCTTCTATTGTAAGAGTGTCAAGAGCGCCGGCAAAGCGTTCATTAGGGCTTTTGTGCCCCACAATTACAGGGAGGGCGAGGTATTTGCGCGCGAAATCGGCATACACCTGCACCATCTGCATGGTCTTTGCCTCCGCTTCCCGGGAAGTTTCGTGGGCTGTGTGGCCCTCCTGCCAGAGGAATTCCGCCGTGCGCAGGAAAAGTCGTGTCCTCATCTCCCAGCGTACAACGTTGCACCATTGGTTGCACACTATCGGAAGGTCGCGCCAGGAAGTTATCCAATTCTTGTAAGTGCTCCAGATTATGGTTTCCGAGGTAGGACGGACAATGAGTTCTTCTTCGAGCTTTGCCGCAGGGTCCACTACCACGCCTTTGCCGTCGGGATCGTTCATAAGGCGGTGGTGGGTGACTACGGCGCATTCTTTTGCAAATCCCGCAACGTGTTCAGCCTCGCGGCTGAAGAAGGATTTGGGAATGAAAAGAGGGAAATAAGCATTCTGTACTCCTGTTTCTTTGAACATCTTGTCGAGAGTTGCCTGCATCTTTTCCCATATCGCGTAACCGTAAGGTTTGATCACCATACAACCGCGTACCGCAGACTGTTCCGCGAGGTCTGCCTTTACCACGAGATCGTTGTACCACTTGGAGTAGTCTTCGGATCTTTTAGTAACTTCTTTTGCCATATAATTGCTTTTTATCTTATTTTTTTACAAATTTGCATAAATCTTGCATTGTCTTGAGAAAGGGCAAAACCCTGTCCAAGGCACGCAAAGATACAAATATTTTAATAATATAAGGAGACTCGTAATATGAAAACACACATTCTTACTCTTTTTGCCGCAGCATTTTTTGCGACTTCGTGTGGGTCTATGGCGACTCTTTCGAATGGCAGTTCCGCTCAACGCTTCACCGACGGGGTGTATTCGCGCCCTTCGGTTTCAGCGAGAGAGGCAAGAACCCAAACCGAGTCCTCGACCGCCGCTTTGGTCGGGCAGACTAAATCTTCAGAAGTGTACCTCCGTTCAGGAGCCGGTGTGGATACCCTGATTATCCCTAAGAATAAATCGGCACGATTCAAGTATAACAAGGTTGACAGCACGCTGACTTTCTCCCTGCTTGACGACAGTAAGCTCTATTCGGGAAACAATTATTATAACTTCAATTATTCCTTTGCTCCGGCTTATGCTTACTACGGCTACCGTTCCCCTTACTTCTACGACTATTGGTATTCTCCGTACTATGATTACGGCTTTGCATGGAATTATCCGTGGTATGGAGACTATTGGTACAGGGATTACTGGTACAGGGACTATTGGTACGGCTATAGCTGGTGCGATCCTTGGGACTATTGGTATTGGGGCAGTCCTCACTACTACTATCATCATCGCCGCCATTACCACTATCACCATTCCTATTGGGATGGTTACTGGGACGGATATTATAACGGAGGCGGAGCTTATATCAGAAGTGACCATGTTTTCGTGAACAGAAATTCAGTAGTCGGAGACCGTCATTCCGTATATGCAAACTCGGCAAGGGTCAATCCTTCACGAATATCAAGGTCGGCGGCTTCCTCGCGCAGCGCGTTTGCTTCGGGCACGAAATCCTCCGGCTCTATGGTACGTAGCGCAAGACCGGTGTCCCGCTCTACGGGTTCTGTTTCGCGCTCATCGGGCTCAATATCCGATTCAAGAGGCTTTGTTTCAAGTTCCCGCAGTTCAGCCTCAACTAATTATGCTCCTGCTTCAAGGAGTACGGGCAGTGTAGGCACTTCCAGGAGCTCGGCATCGAGGTCTATGAATTCCCCTTCAGTATCCAGAAGTTCGGGTTTCAGCTCGGGCTCTGTGCCTGCGCGTTCGAGCAACACAAGACCGATGAGCCGTTCAAGCGAGAGTTATTCGCCTTCAAGGTCATGGTCAAACAGTTCTTCGTCCTCTTACAACAGTTCGTCAAGCCGTTCGTCATCTTATGAAGGCTCCGCGTCGAGACGCTCATCGGAGACTCACTCGACAAGTCGTTCGAGCAGCAGTTTCAGCAGCGGAAGCACTTCGCGCTCTTCATCGTACAGCGGTGGCAGCAGCCGTTCGTCATCGCACAGCAGCGGTTTCTCAGGTGGTGGCGGCAGAAGAAGATAAATCATTATGAAAAAAATACTACTTGCATCTGTAATGATGCTTTCGGCGCTCTTTGCGGGCGCGCAGACAACTTATGATGCTGTCAGGTTCTCCGAAGAGAATCTTTACGGCACAGCACGTTCTATAGCACTTGGCAATGCGGTCACCGCACTCGGAGGAGATTTGGGCTCTATAGGTCTGAATCCTGCCGGCTCGACGGTCTCCAGATACAGTCAGTTCGCTTTTTCTCCGTCCTTTAATATCGCAAATTCAAATGCGAGTTATGATGTCCAGGCGGGAAAAGAGGCCGGGGCTTTCGCTTCGACACGCTATGCAAAATTCACTGTGCCGAATTTCGGCTTTTCAATGAATTTCGACTCCGGCTCCGATTATGGGCTCAAGAACTGGACTTTCGCTTTCCTTTTCAATATGACAAACAACTACGCCGACAAGATATTCGTGGAGGGGGACAACCCTTACACTTCGATTCTCGGCGCCATGGCAAGTCAGGCTGAAGGGCTGGATCCCAAACAACTCGACAAATACGGCAATTTCAGCGACTCAAACTATCCTTGGAATGCCCTCATCGGCTATCAGTCAGGTATGATACAGCATCTTGAGGGTTCCTCCCACAGTTATAAAGGCGCATCGGAGATTGCGACGGCAAACGGCTCGGGGGGCTTCAATATTTCCCAGGGAGGGGCAGTGCACCAGACCTACAGCCGCAAGCATTACGGGACCAAGTATGATATGCTGCTGAACTTTGCCGGGAATATATCCGATGAGTTGTATCTGGGTGTCAATTTCGGCTTCCCTATGACGAATTACCGCACCGACGAGTTTATTACCGAGGCTGCATCGGACCCGCGCCTCTTCCCTACGGTTTTCGCATCGGGAACCTCTTACTATCAGAATTCCTCGTACCGCTACAATTACAAAGCGGATATGAGCGGGGTATATGCCAAATTAGGTTTTATATGGAGACCTTTCGGAGGACTTCGGCTTGCGGCAACAGCCCAGACTCCGACAGCGGCCACAGTCAAGGAAAGCTGGTATATGAGCGGCTCATGCACTTTTGACAATGCAAGCGGAAATGCAAGCTCTCCTACGGGAGATTATATTTATTCGCTCTCCACTCCTTATACTCTCGGAGCGGGCGCGGCATATACTCTCGGAAATTTTGCTCTCGTGAGCGCGGAGTATGAAATGAAGGATTATTCCGTCATGAGATTTTCACCGCACAGCATGGATGATGTTTCCAACGAAACATATTTCTCTCATGTGAATGAAGCCAACAGACGCTTTACGGGAGTGCAGAACACACTGAGGTTTGGCGGAGAAATCAAGTTGGGCTCTGCTTTTTCAATACGCGGCGGGTACTCAATCAAGACAAGTCCCGAAAAGTACTATTATAATGATAAAGGGGAGTTCGTGGATGCAGTCACTTTTGTGAATGATTACGACAAGTATATGAGCGGGGCGCGCAGTCTCAAGGAAGTCTATACTTTCAAAGATAAAACCCAGTCTTATTCGGGAGGTATAGGATATTCCAGCAACGGTTCCATGTTCATGGACTTCACTGTACGCTACACTGTATTTCCTCAGGCAATGCTTTCTATGTATTCCGATTATGCCTACCTCACTGGTACAAGTACTATCTGCCCTTCTCCCGGTGTGACCAATTTCAGGCAGGTTCTGGATGCTGTACTTACTATAGGCTTCAGATTTTAGCTTTAAGGAAAAGGAGAGAGTCGGGACCTTCGTTGAAAAGAAGATCCATTATTGACAAATCATGTACGAAACCGTATTTCCCGGAGAAAACCTGGAAGTACGGTTTCTTTATTCCCAGTTCTTCAAGAATACTGTTTGGGCGTTTAGGATGTATGATTTCCCTGTAGTCGCGCTCCTGACTGCCTTTTGGGGCAAACTCTGCAGTCGGGATTATCCTTGCCTCTATGCCTGTCTTTCGCAAAAAGAAACGTATGATTTCAATGTTCAGTTCCCACAAGGTTTCCGGCTTGGAATCGAGTATGGAGAATAATTCGTCCTTGTAATAGTCGAAGTATGCCGACATCCCGTAAGCCGATTTTATTGCATGTTCCGTCTGCCTCAGCCATGGGGTGCCGTAATCCACTTTCACCTTTCTTATGGGGATGTTTATCCCTCCTTCGTGCACTATGGGCACGTTCAGCCTTTCCTTGCCGTTTGCTCCGAGGATAACGCAACGGTTGCGGTAGGATTGCTTCTGATAGTTCTCACAGGCTTCTATATACGCTATGGACGGCTTCGCCCCGTCGGGAGACAGGGCGAAATCCTCCGCTATTGCCGCGAAGTAGGATATGGGAGGGAAGTATGCAGTTGTGAGGAGCACAACAATTATTCGATCGAGCTCTTGTCGTTGCTGTCTGCGCCTTTCACGATACCTCTTCTGGAATTTCTTATGAATTCGAGTATCGTCGTTTTCTCTTCCGAATCGGGGAAGCCGGCGGCTATGCGGTCGCAGGCGTCTCCGAAGTTATATCCCTGATAGTAGAGCAAGTCATAGATTTCCTTAATCTCACGTATGGTCTCCGACTCGAAACCTCTTCTGCGCAGACCTACAAGATTTACGCCTGCAAAGACGAGAGGGGAGCGTCCGCAGAGCGAGTAAGGGGGCACGTCCTTGTTGATGCCTGTGCCGCCGCCCACCATTGCGTGTTTGCCTATGCGGGAGAACTGGTGCACCTTTGTTCCGCCGCCTATTATCGCCCAATCGTCCATGTCCGTCTCTCCCGCTATGCCTACGTAACTTACGAGTATGCAATGGTTGCCTATACGGCAGTCATGCGCAATGTGTACGTATGACATTATGAGTGTGTGGTCGCCTACTTTTGTAACACCTTTGCCGCTGGCTTTTGTGCCGCGGTTTATTGTGGCGCACTCACGTATATTGACGAAATTGCCTATTTCAACGTATGTCACCTCTCCCTCGAATTTGAGGTCCTGAGGCTCGCCTCCCACAACCGCTCCGGGAAATACATTGCAATTGTCTCCAATCATGACATATCGAAGGATGGATGCGTGAGGGTAGATTTTACAGTTGTCTCCTATTTTTACATTGTCTTCAATGTAAGCGTATGGCCCGACTTCGACGTTGTCACCGAGTATCGCATTAGGACTGACTGTTGCTAAGGGATGAATTTTGTTCATTTCTTTCTGACGATTTTGGCTGCTGCCGTGTTGATACTGTGGCCTGGTTTGTACGCGTCAATCTTTGCTCGGAGGAATCCGCCGCAGAGACGGAGATCTCCTATTAGGTCCAACAATTTATGGCGTCCGCATTCATCAGGAAAATGCAGGGTCAGATTGTTGAGGTAACCTTCTCCGGTTACTTCCAGTTTAGGTATATCGAAAAGGTTTGCAAGACGGCTTATCTGCTCGTCCTTTACCGGATGTTCCACTATTATTATTGCATTGTCCACATCTCCTCCCTTTACCAGCCCGTTGGCTGCAAGGAATTCGATTTCGTGGAAAAACACAAAGGTGCGGCATGGGGCGATCTGCTCCGCATAATCCATGTCATAGTCCCAATGTGCCGTCTGTACCCCGAGAATCCGGGAATTGAAATCGACTGTGAGCTCGTAATCTGTCTCTTGTGCCGGCGAAATGCGGATGTATGAACCTGTCGTCTCGTCTTTGATTTCCACTGGCTCCGAAAGAGTGATATAATTGCGTTCGGCATCCTGCACCTCAAGACCGTCTTTTAGAATTGCTTCCACATAGAAACGCGCGCTTCCGTCCAGTATAGGGACTTCTTCGTTGTCAAGTTCTATATAGGCATTGTCCACCCCGAGACCTGTCAATGCGGACATCAGATGCTCTATTGTCCAGACAGATACCCCTCCTTTTGATATAGTCGTGCATCTGCTTGTCTGTGATACGTTTTCTGCAAGAGCCTCGATCTGTGGCTGTCCCTCCGCATCGGTTCTCACGAACACTATGCCGGTGTTTGCCGGAGCGGGTTTTATATTGAGATGCGCATACTTGCCTGTGTGAAGACCCTTGCCTTCAAAAGAGTAAGTATTTACAAGCGTTCTTTGATTCATTTTATACCAGTGTCGGTTTTTTTAGCCTGCAAATGTAGTGAATTATTTGTTACTATCCAAACCCGCCTGCTTGAATAGAGCGAAACTCCTCATATACGTATTTTTGTCAATTGCAGGTGTGCCGAAGAGCACTTGTCCGCTTTTGCGCACATTGCCTATAACCGCCGATTTCGCTCCTACTATAGTGCCGTCTGCAATCTTCAGATGCCCGCTTATGCCGACCTGTCCTCCTAACAGGCAGTTCTTGCCTATTACAGTCGAACCCGCTATTCCTGTCTGCGCTGCCATAGCCGTGTTTTCCCCGACTACCACGTTGTGGGCGATTTGGCAGAGATTGTCGATTTTTACCCCGTTCTCGATAATGGTCGCTTCCATTTCCGCGCGGTCTACAGTGGTGTTTGCGCCTATTTCAACATTATTGCCTATGATTACTTTCCCGAGATGTTCGATTTTCTCCCAACTGCCGTCAGGCTGAGGCGCGTTGCCGAAACCGTCCGAGCCTATGACGCAATTGGCGTGGAGAATCACATTGTCGCCTATCACCATTCCCGGATATATCCGTACTCCGGGGTAGAGTATGCACTTTCTGCCTATGCTCGTCCCTTCCCCTATATAGACGTTCTCGTATATCTTTGTATAGTCGCCTATCTTGCATTTCCTGCCTATCCAGGCGAAATCTCCCACGTAGACCTTTGAGCCGAGTTTCGCGCTCCATGCCACATGGCTGCGAAGGCTGCGATGGCGTTTGTAGGTTTTGCGTTCTTCTGATACATATTTGAGCAGGCTTGCAAGGGAAGAGTAGGCGTTCTCTACCAGTACTAACACTGGCTCCACTTCTTTTTTCGGCACAAAATCCTTATTCGCGAGCAGTATGGAACATTTGCTTGTGTAAACATATTGCTCGTATTTGGGGTTTGCATAGAAGCAAAGCTGTCCTTTCTTTCCGTTTTCTATCTTTGCGAACGAGGTGACCTTAGTCTCCGGGTCTCCAACGACTGTCCCGTTCAAAATTTTTGCGAGTTCTCCTGCTGTAAATTCCATATATAACTGAATAAAGTAGGTGCAAAGTAAGCACTTTTTTTGATTATTATGAAATAATTGTTACCTTTGCACAGTGCGAATGGATAGAGGCCGACAGCGGTCTCTATCTTTTTTTAAACTTGATATGGAAAGGATTGAATTTGAAAAAGTGGTCAATGCAGCCGTGCGGGAGCGCGCTTGCTCGCTTGTTGAAATTGTATTCAACGATGACGACAATGTATTTGAAATCACAATAGACAAGGAAGGTGCCGATGTGGACCTTAAAGACTGTGAATTTGTCCACCGCGCCGTGCTTGCGGCATTCGACCGTAACATAGAAGATTATTCGCTTACTGTCACTTCGCCCGGCATTTCCGGAGAAGAGGCTGATGAAATGCTCAAAAAAATAAAAGACTAATATGGAAAAAGAACAGATTGTAACTCTAATTGATGCCTTCAAGGAATTCAAAGAGGAGAAGAATATTGACAGACCCGTGATGATGGGTGTGCTCAAGGATGTTTTCCTGACTCAGATTACAAAAACATTCGGCAGTGCGGAAAATTTCGATGTCATAGTTAATGTCGACAAGGGTACCTGCGAGATTTATCAGAACTTTGAAATTGTGGAGAAAGTCGAAGACCCCAATGCCCAGATGACTCTCGAACAAGTTGCCGCCGAGACAGGCGATGACGATTACGAGGTAGGCGACACATATACCAAGAAATTCCCGCTTTCGGCTTTCGGACGCAGGGGAATCCTCAATATACGCCAGAATCTTCAGGGACGCATCATGGATATAGAGAAGGCAAATGTCTTCAAGAAATATTCTGAAAAGGTCGGCGAAATCTTCAACGGAGAAATCTACCAGACCTGGTCCAAGGAAGTGCTTATACTCGATGAGAACGGAAATGAACTCCATATCCCTAAGGAAGAGCAGATTCCGGGCGAGCGCTTCAAGAAAGGCGATTCCATAAGAGCGATTATCAAGACGGTCGATATGCGCAACAACACTACTCCTTACATAGTGCTTTCAAGAACATCCAATGAGTTCCTTGAAAGACTTTTCGAGCAGGAAGTTCCGGAGATACGCGATGGTCTGATTACCGTAAAGAAAGTGTGCCGAGTTCCCGGTGTCCGCGCCAAAGTGGCAGTGGAGTCTTACGATGAGCGTGTAGACCCTATAGGAGCCTGCATCGGTATACGCGGAGCACGTATCAGCGGCATAGTCCACGAACTCGGCAACGAGAATATAGACGTTGTGGAGTGGACGAACAATGTGCAGCTCATGATCCAACGCGCTCTCCAGCCGGCGCATATATCTTCCATAGATCTCGGTGTCGGCGCAGATGACAAGGTAAAGGTTTACATGCAGCCTGAAGAGGTCAAGAAAGCCGTGGGCAAGGGCGGATGCAATATCCACCTCGCCGGCTCTCTCGTAGGTCGCGAGCTTGAGGTCTGGAGGGAAATCCCTAAGGATGAATTGGAGTCCGGAGAGGACGATGTGCTTCTCGAGGAGTTCTCCGATGAAATAGACGAGTGGGTAATAGAGAGACTGAAGAGCATAGGTTGCGATACGGCACGCAGCGTGCTTGCTATCGACCCGAGCGATATTGCCAAGAGAGCCGACCTTGAGGACGAGACTGTGGCAGATATTGTGGCAGTTCTCAAAAAAGAATTTGAAGATTAGTTAAACGACAGAATAAAAGGGCTTATATATGGCAGAAATCAGAATTAACAAACTTATAAAGAAATACAATATAGGTCTTCAGGACCTCGTGGATTTTTTGGCAAAACAGGGGACTTCAATAGATGCGGATCCCAACGCCAAAGTTTCTGACGAGTTGATTCCCGCTCTCGACCGTCAGTTCGGAAGCGATCTTGCTCTGAAAGAAGCTGCCGAGAAAGTTGATGTGAAACTCACTGAGATTATCGAAAAGGCGAGCAAGAAACATCACACAAAGGAAGATGAGGATTTTGCCGATGATTATGAGCCTGCACAGGAAACCATTATCAAGAGCACAAGCCTTGCCGATCTCAATATAAAGCCTGAAGAAGCTAAAAAAGAGCCCGAGCCTGTTGTGGCAGAGCCTGAACCGATTGTGGTGGAGCCGGAGGTCGCAGCGACGGAAGAAATCAGTACCGAGCCTGTAGAGGAGGAGACGCCCGAGCCGGAGCCTGTGACTGTTGTCGAGGCCGAAACTGTCGTACCTGAGCCGGAAATAATCACTGAACCCGAGCCTGAAAAAGAAGAGGAAGCGGACGCTCCGACCCCTACGCCAGCTCACAATGATAAGAAGGCGGCTTCAGCTCCCGGCATCAAGGTCGTAGGAAAAATAGACCTCTCGCAGTTTGATAAAAAGCCTAAGAAACGCGAGCGTATCTCAAAGGGTACTCAGAAGGTAGATGTGGGTAAAGTAAGTGCGGAAACTGATTTCTCGCGCAAAAAAGACAAACCGAAAGGCGGAAATAACAATCAACAGCAGGGTGGAGGCAAACGTGAGCGCAAACGCGGACGCGATGCCTTCAAGCCTGTACTCTCCGAGGCGGAGCAGGAGGAAATGCAGAAGCAGATCCAAAAGCAGGTCAAGGAGACATACGCAAAGATGAACGAGGGCAAGAAGAATAACTTCGGAGCCAAGTATCGCAAGGAAAAAAGGGAGGCGGTGGCGCAGAAGACCGCCGAGGAAATGGCAGAGGTTGCAGCGGAGAAGAAAATTCTCAAATTGACGGAATT
>CAUUCY010000012.1:0-33819 GCA_963543835.1 uncultured Bacteroidales bacterium | reverse complement strand
ATGCAATATTCGGTATTTTTGGGCAGATACGCAAATGTTTCCGGAAAAGAGCCAGCTTTTCCGCACTGTTTTTTACCGCTCATTTCCATTGAATATAGGGCTAATGCTTTGGTCGCATTACTCTGTCATGAGTTTGCAAAAGTCCGTTTTGGCAGTTTCCCCTTTAACGGTCAAACAATCAGAACAGACTGGTTCACAAATAATTTACCATGCCATCTCATTTTTTAAGCGTTCAGTATGGATTTTTTGATAAAAACATTTGGATTTTTGCCAAAGAAACTATACCTTTGCAATCCCAATTCGAAAATAAACCGAAAAGAGGAAGACTCGTTAGCTCAGTTGGTAGAGCATCACACTTTTAATGTGGGGGTCTCGGGTTCGAGTCCCGAACGGGTCACTAATTTTTTGGAATGCTTTCTTAGCTCAGTTGGTAGAGCAACTGACTCTTAATCAGTGGGTCTAGGGTTCGAGTCCCTAAGAGAGCACACAAAGGGTGACCAAAAAGTCGAGTAGACTTAGGTCACCCTCATTTTTTTCTCTTAAGTACCGGAACTGGTCCAAAGCTTCTACAGGGGACCGTCAAAATATTGCGTTTTGCAGGGCTCTGTTAGTTTTTTTGAACAATACTGTCCACTCGAATCGTAGTAAGGGAGACCCTCCAGGGGGACTCCACTTCGCTTCGCTGCGTTCCGGCCCCTCCCATTGTCTCCTGCGTCCCCGCTAACGCGGTAACTCGCATCTTGCGGGCCCCGCCCCCTATGCTTGTCCGGGGGTGGACAAGCCCCCGGACACTCCATACACCTCCCCCTAAAAAAATGCCAGAGTCAGGTTCTTTCAAGGATAGACTCCAGTCGGAGTCAAGCTAAATCAGGAAAGGACATATAGCGACTTTGGAGACGAAATATAGGGGCAAGGCAACGCGGATGATTGTAGACGGAGTGCCGGTGCAGGGTAAGGAGAACGATTATGGACGGAATACTAAAGCAGGACAACGAGAGTGCCGGGTGAATAAGCTACAGGTTACTCTCTGTCAGAACTGGCAGGAAGCCAAGAGCATAGTTCCACTGATTGAGCCTTAGGGCCTCTTTGTTGAAATCTCTGGCAGAAGCCAGGGTTTCAACGTATGCGTCGTACCATATCGACAGCTCGGTGTAGTAATCGATCAGGTCTATCTCACCCTTGTCCAAAGCCTTTTTCAGTATATCCGTGCCGCTTATTCCCTCAAGTAGGGTAATATATTCCCTGTTTATTTTTTGCAGACTCAAAGCCCTGTTATAGGCAGTTTTGAGCTGGGAATAGAAAGTGTTGAAAGCAGATTGTTCCATGCTTTTTGCAGCCGTAAGCTTCGCCTTTGCAGTCCTGACGCTCCCTCTCTTCTCCCACAGGGGGACTCTCAAGCCCACAGCCACCCCCTGCAATGAAGTCCCGTTTATGAATTCACTCTCATAGCCAACGGAAAAACTCGGCAGCCATTCTGCCTCGGCAAGTTTGACGGCATCCTCCGCCTGCTGCCTTTCAAGCTTAAGGGCTTGCAGTTCGGGATTGTTTTCCTCAACGGACTTGTACCAGACTTCAAAATCTTCCGGAAGTATGGTCGGCTCATATTCACATACTTCAAGTTCGACAGCCCTGCCCGCATTCAGGCGTGCAAGTTCCAAAAGAGAGGACTGACGTTCCACAAGATTGCTCTGATAGGCTTTGGTCGCGCTGATAAGATTAAGTTTCGCCTTGTTCAGGTCAAGTTGCCCCGCTATTCCCTTGTCAAACTTCTCCTGCACGGCATCGGCAATGGAGCGGGCATTACCGAGATTCCTGTACAGTTCCAGATCAAGGGCATTATAATAGATAATATCTATACATATTTCAGCCGCTTCAAGCAGTATTTTCTTGCGCTCCGCATGCAGACGAAAGTCCGCTATTGAGCTCTCCCCTCTCGCTATTCTCTTTTTCCACGCATATACTGTGGGGAAGTCAAATTCCTGAGTCAAAGAAAGATCGAAGCGGTTTCCCTCCCCTTTGGGACTTCCGAGAAGATAGCCCGCGCCAAGACGGGGGTCCGGCAGACGCACACTGTTTGCCGCCTCTATCTTTGACGCTTCGGCAGCGCGCTGCAAAGCCTTTATAGTAGTATTGTGCATATCGACGGAGTCTATCACATAGGCATAATTCTGAGCAGACAGACAGGCGCATGCAAGCATCAGCAGCCCGCTAAGAGCGGTTTTTCTTACGTGTTTCATACCATTCATAAATTACAGGCATTATATAGATATTCAAAAGAGTGGAAGTTATGAGGCCGCCGAGCACCACGATCGCCATGGGACTTTGTATTTCATTTCCCGACTTGTCCCCATTCAGCACAAGAGGGATGAGTGCAAGGGCGGAGGTAAGGGCTGTCATTAAAATAGGATTAAGACGGTCCGCGGAGCCGCACAGCACTGTATCGCGTACAGCTTCCCCTTCCTCACGCAAAGTCTGATAACGTGAAATCAGCAGTACTCCGTTGCGCGTCGCTATGCCGAAAAGTGTAATAAAGCCTATTATCGCGGGAATGCTCACTATACCGGAGCTTAAACGCACGGCGAACATGCCTCCTATCAGAGCGAGAGGCAGACTGAAGAGCACAAGAAAGGAAAGGGAGAGTTTGCGGAACTGCATAAATAGTAGCAGAAAAATCATCAAGAGAGAGAGTAATGTCGCAAAACTGAGGGTGCGTGAAGCCGTTCGTGCGCTTTCAAACTGTCCGCCATACTCTATGCGATAACCCTCTTCCAGAGAAATCTGCTCCCCTACGGCCTTCTTTATATCCTCAACCACACTCACCACATCTCTTCCGGACGAATTGGCGGACACAAGCAGCTTGCGCTGCACATTCTCGCGGCTTATGCTGTTAGGTCCCGAGCTGGAAACTATTTCCGCAAGCTGCGAAAGCGGCACTTTGCCTCCGAGGCCCGTATCGATGAGAGCATTCCGCACGCCTTCAACGGAGCCCGTATATTCAGGAACGAGACGAAGTACGAGATCGAATCTGCGCTGCCCCTCGTATATGTCCGCTATTTTCGCTCCGGAGAAAGCCATAGTGACAAAATCATTGAATTCCGCCATGCTTATTCCGTAGTTCGCAAGCACATCGCGTTTTGCGCGTATCTGAAGCTGGGGAGAGGCTGTCTGCTGCTCAACATTCACATCGACCACCCCTTCTATATCTGAAATAAGGTCTTTTATTTTATTTCCCGTCATAAGCAGGGTGCTAAGGTCCGGACCGAAAATCTTAATCGCTATCGCCGCCTTGGTGCCCGAAAGCATATGGTCTATACGGTGTCCGAGCGGCTGGCCTATTGTGACGACTACGCCTGGAAGAGCACCAAGCCGCTTTCTGCAATCATTGAAGAGTTCCTCTTTGCTTCTGCCTGCCAATTTGTAATTCACATCTATTTCAGCTCCGTTTGTACTTTGCGAATGTTCGCTCAGTTCACCCCGTCCCGTGCGCCTGGCAGTACCAGTTACTTCAGGAATGGAAAGCAGTTCCTTTTCCATTATATTTCCAAGTTCATTGCTCACTTCTACGGAAACGCCCGGCCTTGTTACTGCCGTTATAGTCATAGAGCCCTCATTGAAGTCCGGAAGGAAGCTTGAGCCCATGGTGAAATATATACCAGCTGCGCCCAAAAGCATCAGAGAAGTAAGTGCTATAGCAGCTTTCTTGTGCGAAAGCACGAATAAAAGGCTTTTTTGATAAAAGCTGTTCAGTATGCGGCTTACAAGCCCCTCTTTGTCATTCTTGTCAAGATAGCTATCCTTTGCAAGCATATCCTTGCATAGCAGCGGAGTCACCGTCATTGCGACTATAAGAGACATAAAAAGGGAAATAATATATGTTATGCCGAGCGGTTTGAGAAGACGCCCCTCCATACCGCTAAGGAAGAACAGTGGCATGAATGCAAGCATAATTATCAGTGTCGCATAGATTACCGATGTGCGTATTTCCCGCGAGCCTTCGAAGACCACCTCAAATGCACCGAGCCTTTCCCTTTCCGGCTTGGAGTGATTCTGCCGCAGGCGTTTATAGACATTTTCCACATCTATTATGGCATCATCCACCAAAGAGCCTATGGCAATGCACATACCTCCCAGAGTCATGGTGTTTATATCCATGCCAAGAAGCCTCAATATGATGGTCGTGGCAAGCAAGGAGAGAGGAATGGCGAATATGGAAATGAGGGTCGTGCGGAAATTCCCGAGGAAAAGGAAAAGAATTATAATCACGAATACTGCCCCTTCTATCAATGCCCTTCCGACATTCCCCACCGATGCCTCTATGAAATCCGCCTGACGGAAAATGCCTGTGTCCATAGTCACATCATCGGGGAGCTTGATGCCCTGCAGATTCTTCTCTATGGCACGGGTGACTTTAAGGGTATTGATATTAGGCTGTTTAGTGACGGCAAGAATGACCGCTGGCTTTGCATTCTGCGAAGCGTAACCGAGTTTGACCGCGCTGCCTATTGTCACATCAGCCACATCTTCTACTGTTATAGGGTTTCCGTCATTAAGTTTCACGAACGAATGCCCGAGTTCGGCAAGCTCGGTAGTGCGCCCTATTCCGCGAAGTGAATATTCATTTCCGTATTCACGTATCACCCCGCCCTCGGAATTGGCACTCATAGTGCGCACCGTCTGCTCAAGCTCGCCCATAGTGACTCCGTATGCTTCCATTCTCGCAGGGTCTGCCAGGACCTGGTACTGCTTTCTGTCTCCTCCCAACACTGTCACTTCCGCTACTCCGCCCGTTGCAAGGATTTCGGGTTTCACGACCCACTCTGCAAGAGTATTAAGCTCCATAGGCGTAGTGCCTGACAAGGAGTCTGCCGCCTGAAGCCCTATGAAGAGTATCTCTCCCATTACACTTGACTGGGGAGCCATTCTCGGAGTGATGCCCGCGGGGAGCTGCTCCACAAGAGAGCTCATTTTTTCGGAAACAATCTGACGGGCGCGGAAAACATCCATATCCCAGTTGAATTCCACCCATACAAACGAACTGCCGAACATGGAGGCGGAGCGTACTCTGCGCACACCGGTGGCTCCGTTGACCGCCGTTTCTATAGGGAAAGTCACGAGTCTTTCCACTTCTTCCGAAGACATACCATGCGCATCGCTGATGATTGTAACGGTGGGCGCGGTAAGGTCTGGGAAGACGTCTATATCCATATTTTTCCAGGCGCTAATACCGCCTGTCACTATCAATACTACTCCCAGCAGTACAAACAGCCGATTCTTCAGAGAGAATCTGATTATTCCGTTAAGAATATTCATACTGTAAGAGTTTTATCAATGAACGTGTCCGGCATGAGGATCGAGACCGCCTGCCGTTTGCGCCAATTTAAGAAAGATTGCACCGCGACTCACCACGGTTTCTTCGCCTTTCAGCCCGGCTTTGATTTCAGTATTGACCCCGTCGGAAGCCCCTGTCACAACCTGGACTTTCTCAAAACATTCATCATTTTCCTCACTGCGCACATAAACGAAATAATTACCCATTTCTTCCACAAGCGAAGTGGACGGCACGGAGAGAACGTCCTTTTTCGGCTTTCCTTTGATAAAAATATCGACAAATGTGCCGGGAAGATACTTGGATTTGGAATTATCTATCTCAAATATTACAGGAATCTGCGCGCTTCCTCCCTCCGCACAATGCCCTACGGATTCGAGCTTTCCCTGGAGCTCTTTAAGGCTGTAGACTTTCTCCTCGTTAATTCCGCGTATATTCGCATCCGCTATATTTTCAAGCTGCCTGCGGTAGCGAGGAGAAAGTTTTGCCGTAATCATGGCATTCTCCCCCGTCGCAAGAACCGCGAGCACCGTCCCTGCCTCGACAAACTGTCCGCTGCGCACATTTACGCTGCATATATGACCGGAAAAGGAGCTTTTGATTAAAGCGCGGCCGTCGGCATAATTGGTCCTAAGGTTGTTATAGACAGCTTTTGCGCTTTCATACTCTGCCTTTGCACGCTTGAACTCGGACTCGCTCACGACTTTGTCTTTTGCAAGTTCCGCCTTGCGCTCATAGAGGTCTTTGGCGCTTTCATAATCCGCCTTTGCCTGAGCATAGCGGACATCCATATTTTCGTTGGTAAGCCCCGTGCTTTCAATCGTGAACAGGAGTTGGTCTTTCCTTACTTCCGCACCGGGAAGAGGATATTTCCCGTCCTCACTTATCATTTTCACGATGCCCGAACTGCGAGCGATAAGCGCGGTTTCTCGTCCCTGCGCCTCCGTGACCTTGGCAACTGCCTTGATTACGGAAGTAAACTCTCCTACACTGACCTTGGTTGTAGCAAAATCGAGTTTTGAACGCAGTTCCCTGCCGAAGTCCACGCCGTTTGCCGAATGGTGGTGAGCGGTCTCGTATTCATGCTCGTGAGCATGCTCGTCCGCTTCATGGCTGTGCCCAGGGCAGTCCTCATGATCATGAGACGAGTGCTTTTCATGCCCGTAATCCCCATGATTTTCCCGTAGTCCGTGGTCAGTGCAGTCCTGATGGGCGTGCCCGTTTGAATATCCTGTTTTATTATTATGATTGCGACAGGCAGATACTGCAAGTATCGCCATCAGAAGATATGTTATTTTTTTCATCTGGAATATATCTATTGTTTATCGAATAAAAGACAAGTGCCCGGCAAATGCGGACATTCCGATTACGAAAACAATAGTGTCGGGGGAGCCCTCAGAGAGCCTCCGGAGAGAAGAGGAGGAGAAGGCAGACGCTCTGCGACCCAAGCCTCCGACTTATGCCGGCAAGACTTTATTTCCTGAATTTTAAGAGCCGGCGGCGGCAGCAGGGAAGTTATAAGATGAAAGACAGGCTTTTCCGCCTCAAGTCTTGCAGATGCAGTATAGTTTTCATTTGCAACGCATAAACTGTCATCGTGCTCCTGAGTCCCGTGGCTGTCACGGTGCTGCCCGTCTTCCTGCTCAAAGCAGACCAAAGCGCTGTGGTGGTGGTGAGGCACGACATTGGCTGCCAAGACAAAAGCCATGGCAAACATCACGCATATTGCAGCAAGTCTCCTCATTCCGCGCTTATTCCTTAATCCAATCAATACATACGATTCGCGAAGATAACAATTTTTTCGCATTTCCTATGCTCTTCTTTATAACAGAAGAAAATGAAGTCCTTTGATAAGATGAATAAATTAAAATCATTTTACTATATTTGCCTAACACATTAAACCAAAGGATGCAAAAAACAATTTCTCCTGCTACAATTATTGATTTAAAGCATCTATACACATCTTTTAATAATGACTCATAATAGGTCAATACATTAAACAAAATGCAAATAGCCTGCAAATAACTCGCAAAAACAATGATAACAACAAAGATTTACGGCGATGCAAGACGCCGACTTGCTGACGAAACTATACCCATAAAGATATCTATAACCACACTTCTTTAAAAAAACATAATTAAAACACAACACTATGGATTTCAAAGACTCGATTAAAGATTTATCCGGACGCATCGGAAAGCTTAAGGAACAGATAGCCACTGAAGAGGCCACTAAGAATGCTTTCATTATGCCTTTTATACAGATGTTGGGTTACGATGTGTTCAACCCTTTGGAGGTAGTTCCAGAGTTCACTTGTGACATCGGTATGAAGAAGGGCGAAAAAATCGACTATGCTATTCTGTCTGATGGTAAACCTGTGATACTTATAGAGTGTAAGCATTGGAAGCAGGACCTTAACCTGCACGACAACCAACTATTGAGGTACTTTAATGTTTCTTCTGCGAAATTCGGAATACTGACAAACGGCATAGTTTACCGATTCTACACGGACCTCGAACAGACAAACAAGATGGATGAGATACCATTCCTGGAAATCAATATTGAAGAGTTGAACGAAGGGAGAATTGAGGAGTTGAAAAAGTTTCATAAATCATATTTCGACATTGACAAAGTCCTCAGTAATGCCAACGAACTTAAATATCTCGGCGAACTTCGCTCCGTCATACAGTCAGAGTTTACCAAGCCGAGCAATGACTTTGTCCGCTTCCTTGGCAAGCAAGTTTACAATGGTGTTTTGACGCAGAGGGTAGTAGAGGAGTTGTCGCCTCTCGTCAAGAGATCGATAGACGGTTATGTGAATGAGATAATCTCCGATAGACTTAAGGTCGCTATGGATAAGAATTCAGAACAAAAGAAGGAAAATCCACAACCAAAAGAAGAGACTATACCTGAACGTGAAAGCGATATCGTGACAACGAAGGAGGAACTTGAAGGCTTCTACATTTGCAAAGCCATTCTAAGCAGGGTACTTGCGCCTGAACGCATATCATACAAGGATACGAAGTTTTATTTCGCTATCATCATAGATAACAAGGTAACGAGGACAGTATGCCGATTGAGATTTAATTATGCAGAGATCAGGCGTGTTAGTTTTGTCAATGATGACAAGACTGAAACAGATGTAGACCTCGCTAATGGCAATATTAATGACTTGTACAACTACGAGGATAAGCTTATAGAAATCGCAAAGCGCTTCGCAAAAAAATAGAGAAGAATACGGATAATCGCCATCCCGAAGACCTCCTCGCGTGATGCTGCGGCGCTCCGCGTGAGACTTCTTAAGGGAAATGATGAGAAAACTCGCAAATAACTTGCAAAGGCAACGAAATTATTTTCTAATACATTAATAATCAATACAATTATAACGCGTTATTTATTTGCCTAACACATTAAAGAAATGGAATTCAGAATTGAAAGTGACCTGCTCGGTGAGCTCCAGGTACCTGCCGAAGCCTATTATGGCGTGCAGACTCAAAGAGCTCTCAACAATTACAGGATTTCCAACACCCACATGTGCGATTATCCTGAATATGTAAAGGCAATCGCATACGTCAAGATGGCAGCCGCTCAGGCGAATGCCGAGTTGGGCGTTCTCGACAAAAATATAGCTGATGCCATTTCAAAGGCGTGCCGGGAAATCATTGACGGTAAATTTTTGGATCAGTTTCCTGTGGACATGATGCAGGGAGGAGCCGGAACATCGGTGAACATGAATGCCAATGAAGTCATAGCCAACCGTGCACTCGAAATCATGGGGCACAAAAAGGGTGAGTATCAATTCTGCTCGCCAAACGACCATGTGAATTGCGCACAATCCACGAACGACGCATATCCTACGGCTTTCCGCTACACTTTCGTAAGAATGAACAAGCATCTTGTAGCTGCACTTGAAGAACTGATCTGTGCACTCAGGGCAAAAGGGAAAGAGTTCAAGGACGTGCTCAAGATGGGTCGCACCCAGCTTCAGGACGCTGTACCAATGACTTCCGGGCAGGAATTCAATGCTTTTGCAAATAATCTTGAAGAAGAGATTGCCAATCTCGGAAGAAATGCAGTCCTCCTGCTTGAAATCAACATGGGAGGCACTGCGATAGGAACAGGTCTGAACGCAGTTCCCGGCTTTGCCGAACTCTGCACAAAGAGAATGTCCGAGCTTTGCGGAGAAAAATTCGTGAAATCTCCCGATCTCGTTGAGGCGACTCCCGACACCGGAGCATACGTAAGCTATTCCGCGGCTCTCAAGCGACTTGCAGTGAAACTCTCGAAGATGTGCAACGACCTTCGTCTTATGGCTTCCGGACCGCGTTGCGGCTTGCATGAAATCAATCTTCCTCCTATGGCTCCGGGCTCTTCCATAATGCCGGGCAAAGTGAATCCTGTCATCCCCGAGCTGATGAATCAGGTTTGTTTCAAGGTGATTGGAAATGACATCTGCGTATCATTTGCCGCAGAAGCGGGACAATTGCAATTGAACGTAATGGAGCCTGTAATCACAGAATCAGTACTCGAAAGCGTCACCTGGCTCATCAATGCAATCGACACTCTGCGCAGCAAGTGCATCGAGGGTATAACCGTGAACAGAGAGCACTGCGACAATATGGTCAAGAACAGCATAGGAATAGTAACTGCCCTCAACCCTTACATAGGATATAAGAGCAGTACCAAAGTTGCCAAAGAAGCACTTGCAAGCGGACGCGCCGTATATGACATAGTGCTTGAGCAAGGTCTTATGACTCAGGAAAAACTCGACGAGGCACTCGACCCTAAGAAAATGCTCGGAGCACACGATTTACTCAAATAGCAGCGCCCTTACTTTCAGCGAAAATTTTGCCACAGACTCTGTTGACCACAGGGTCTGTGAATTTCATCATCCAGCCCACAAGCAGCGCCGACATGAGCGTCCCCAGGCCTGTAACCACTCCCGGAGTACGTGCGAGCAGGACATCCTCAAAGGAAGTGAACTCGCCCGCACCGAAAGGATTGGCAAAGAAGATGTAAGACAGCACGAGTGAAATAACGACTATCAGGCTGTCCATCCACACCTTAGTCGTGCCGAACTGCAATTTGAAAACCTTTACGAAGGCATAGACAGTCATCTCCGCAGAAAGCATCCACGCGCGCGAAACGACCTCCATACTCACCCCCACTGCAGTTATCAGGCAGGAAACGAATGCAAGGAATAGCCTGTAGGTAAAACCCGCAGGTTCCATCCAGATGAGAGTCCAAAGGCAGAGGTCTATAAGACTTCCGAAAATCGCGGACGCAAGCACCTGCATAAGATACTGCGGCTCAAAGCGCTTTCTCAGAACGGCAAGTTGTATGAGTATGTAGGAGATGTTCACGAGCACCGTGAACATCCCTACGGAAATACCGGGAAATTTCAGATTCAGGACGTATGAAGGGCAGGAAAGAGGGCTGGTTCCAAGATTGGACTTTATGGAAAGAGCGATCCCCATTGCCACCAGCAACATCCCGAGCGTTGCCATAAAGTATCTCAGGAATAATATCTTGGTCCTTTTCATCAATAAGCGAAAATATCTTCAAGAATTAAAAATACGTTAACAATTTCTTAGAAAAGCAGATAATTTAAAGAAAATGACACACGAGGGTAAACATTCAGCTGCTTTATCTGATTGAGGTCAAAATCTATTTCGTATGCGTAAGAATCAAACGGGACTTCATTTTCGCTCACAAGCTTGGGAGCCTGATGAAACCAACAACCTAAGTCAAAGCAGAAGCCCAGTCTCTTGTCAGTACCCGGCACCGTTCTGCCAAAGCCAAGGCCTACATAAGGGCGAAAACGCGCTATATTCAGCCCGGCGTTCAAATACCCGTGTCCGTCTTTTTCTTTTACCATAAATGTCCGTCCGGATATATTGCCTTGCACATCAGGAAGCTCGAAATTTTCTCCGTGTTTCTTCGCTTTTTCATTGAGGGCTTCAACTTCAGCCCTTATAGCTTTATAGTCGGACCAAAGCTTATCTGATGTATTCAAATCGGCACTTAAAAAAGTATCATTGAATCCATAATAAAAGCCCGCAACCACATGGAAAGAGGTCTTCCGGAAAGGATAGTATTGGAAAAGAAGATTCAAAGCGCCGAAATTCGCTTTCTGCATGACTGATAATTTTGTAGGGTCCTCCAGTCTGCCCTTTATAGTGGAAAATTTATCAACGATAAGAGGATTTTTGTTCAAATCATCAATTTTTGTATTGATGATTTCAATTCCCTTGTTCACTTCAGCAGTACTGAAAATGTTATTGTTTTCATAAGCCAGATTCGGAAAATTGACTCCGAGCCTGACAAAGACCTTGTCCGAGACCACAGGCATGGCCAGATTAAGTCCGGGTCCTGTCGTGCCGACTTCAACACCTAAGGAAAGATGTCTGAATGCTTCTTGTGAATTTGCACAAAACGCATTTGTCGCAAGTATTGCGAGCGAAAGGATTAATTTTTTCATGATTCTATTTTTAATCGCTTGAAAATTCTTTGATACGCTGCTCTTCGGAAAGCCTGCATATAAGCAGTTTCCCGTCCCTTTCCGCGACTATATAGCCTTCAAGCCCCTGCACAACCGCCTTGTCAAGCCCTGATATATGCACAACGCTGTCGCGGCAATCATATAAACTGACGGAAGAAGATGCAGTTATAAGAGCATTCCCCGAAGAGTCCTTAAGCGAATTTTGCAACAAGGAGCCCCAAGTGCCGAGGTCAGACCAGGAGAAGTCTCCCGGTAAAGTATATATGCAAGGAGACTTCTCCATCACCGCATAGTCTATGGATATTTTGTCACAGGCAGGGAAAAATTCTTCAATATCACTGCGCTCCCGTTTTGTACCGAAACGCACCTTGGACATCTGGGCGGCAATCCCGGGTGCATATTTTTCCATTGCCGAGACTATGGCCTCCAGATTCCACACGAAAATGCCCGCATTCCAAAGATAATTTCCAGCGGCAAGATACTTTTCCGCCGTTTCCTGGTCCGGTTTTTCCTTGAACTGCGCAACTTTCCTTATATTGCCGTTCACAGCCCTTTCTCCCTTCTCGCAGCATATATATCCGTAGCCTGTTTCAGGTCTTGTAGGCTCGATTCCGACCGTCACTATATTGGAAGAGTCGGAAGTAAAGGCAAGAGCCTCCCCTATCACGCGGCGATATTCCTCTACATCAATCACGAGGGCATCGGACGGAGTGACTACTATATTGACATTACGCCCTATCTTGCTGCGTATTTTCCAGCAGGCATAGGCTATGCACGGAGCCGTGTTGCGGGCAACGGGCTCCGCCAGAATATTGTCTTCGGGTATGCCCTTTATCTGCTCCCTTACCAAATCGAGGTATTTTTCCGAAGTCACGACCCAGATATTTTCCACGGGACACATAGGGCTGAAGCGGTCCACCGTCATCTGTATCATCGTACGACCGACCCCAAGCACATCTATGAACTGCTTGGGATATTCGGGAGTGCTGAGAGGCCAGAAGCGCGAACCTATCCCGCCTGCCATGATAACTACATGAGTATCCAACATAAAACAAAACTCAACTTTCGCAAATTTAACAAAACAAGTTGAAAAAACCCTATCTTTGCAATATAGATATATAACAATATGGAAAATCCAATCAAACATCAGAACGCGGCATCAGGTCTTTTCATAATGGCAGGTCTGATAGTCCTGGGGCTCATGCTTCCGCGCACGGCTCGCGAATTCCGCTCCTATGAGCGCGTAGTCAATGTAAAAGGTCTGTGTGAACGGGAAGTGGAGGCAGATAAAGTCATTTGGCCCATCAGATTCTCCACTGTGGGGAACAATCTTTATGAAGTCAATTCCGAACTCTCGGCAAAGCAGCAGGCAATCATAGATTTCCTCAAGGGCGGAGGGGTATCTGAAGATGAAATCTCGGTATCAGTGCCGAATATAAAAGACAAATATGCCTCCGAATACTCCGAGAGCAACAGAACTTTCCGCTACGTGGCAAATACCACGGTCACGGTATGCTCCAAAGAGGTGAATAAAGTAAAGACCCTAATGGACAATCAGGCAAAGCTGATAAACAAGGGTATAATTTTCACCAATGACTGGGACTCCCAAACTCAGTTTTTCTTTGAGGGTCTGAACAATATCAAGCCCGAAATGATAGAGGAGGCAACAAAAAATGCCCGCGAGGCGGGCAAGAAATTCGCTGAAGACTCGGGGAGCAGGCTTGGAAAAATCAAAACTGCTTCCCAAGGGACTTTCAGCATAGAAGATCGTGACTCCAACACTCCGCAAATAAAAAGAGTGCGCGTCGTGACATACGTGGAGTACTATCTTTCAGAATAGGCTTATTCATCAGAAATCCAGATTGAAGCCCAGATAGAAAGTGCGAGGCATAGCCGGTCCGTAGATATACTGCGAATCCTTCTCCTTTCCCAAATCTATATCCTTCTGGTAGGCGTCAAGCATATTCTTGCATGAAGCGAAGACTTCGGCAGTGAGGGAATTGCTTATATGTATAGGGCAGGCTAATCTCAATGAAAGCTCAAAGAATGACGGGGACATCACCTCAATATCTTTAGGTATGTATCCGGCATAGTGCATGAGCATCATAGGCCCCGTGTATTTTCCATTGAAAGCTATACTCAGATGACTGAAAGGCATATAGTCAAGGTTGAAGTAGCCGTATAAATCAGGAGTGCGGAACATTTTCCTCTGGGCAGGGACATGGTCGCTCCACTTATAGTCCGTAAGATAGCGGCTTCTCTGGAAAGTCAGTCCGCCCTGGAGGGAGAAGGTCCTCAAATGGCTTATGCGCAGTTCCGTATTTATTCCGCCGACAAAGGCTCCGTCCGAATTTCTTCTTTCGAGAAGTATGTTGCCGTCGGCATCCTTACCCTTGTTTTCAAGCACGAACACATCCTTCAAATGAGTGTAGAAGCCCTCTGCAAGCAAATCGACTTTCCATTCGCCCATTTGTTTCCACCAATCTATGGAAGCTGTAAAGCTGTTTGAAAATTCAGGTCGTAGATCTTTACCTATGCTTATAATTGAAAATTCACCACCCACTGCCCCTACATGCAAATCTTCGTCATAAGCCTGCGGAGCGCGATAACCCTGGGCAAAGCTCGTTCTGAAAGTCCAATTATCGTCCGGGGCGTATCTAAGTGTAACACGCGGAGAGAATATGGGAGCAGAAAGCATGGAGTGTTTGTCAAGACGTGCTCCGAACAGGATACCTGCCCTTCTATTTGTCCATTCATTTTGAAGGTAAAGACCACCTTGCCTTACGGACTGATGAAAGTCTCTTTTGTAGGCAACCACCTTGTCCTGGAGATTGTTCATAAGGAAATCTCCTCCTGCCGTAAGGACAGCGGGCATGAAGAGCAATTTGTCAAAACGGTGCAGATACTGTGCTCCCGCATTCACTGTAATATCGCTTGTCCTGCCATAAGCATCCATATTGTGGTCTGTACCGAAGTAGGATGCCCTTTTTATGGTCTGGGCTGAAGTATAGGCGTTAAAAGAGTTGTTGGCATCCAAATCATAGTCAAAATTGAGACCTCCGCCGTTTATATAATGCTCCAACTGCTCTGCAAGTGTGGCTACGTGAGGAACATATTCAAGGGAATCTCCTCCTCTGCGGAACTCATGTATGTTATGATACTCGGCTGTCAGTTTCGCTTTATCAGAGAATTTGTGATAGGCGCGTATACCCACGGTCTGACCTTTAAGCATAGGTATATCCGAATACCCGTCGCCATCCCTGTCGTAAGCATCCCTTTTGCGCACCATAGAGAAAATATAAGCTCCGCTCATCCTGTCTTCGGATACAATGGCGGCATTCATAGAGGTATTGAAGTCCATTCCTTTTCCGCCGACTATACCCGTCTGATTTTTCACCTCAACCAAGGAGCCTGTAGGTTCTTTGGTAATAATATTCACAGTGCCGGCAATGGCATTGGAGCCGAAGAGGGCAGAGCCCCCTCCGCGCACCGTTTCCACTCTCTCTATCATGGAAGACGGCAACTGTTCGAGACCGTAGACCATTGATAAGGAACTGAAAACAGGTCTGCTGTCCAGAAGAATCTGAGTGTATTGCCCTCCCAGACCATTTATTCTGAGCGAAGTAAGACCGCAGTTCGTGCAGTTGTATTCCACTCGGGAGCCCGGCTGGAAGTCAAGCACTCCTGCCGGATTGACGGCAAGGGCGCATACAAAGAGTTTGGGAGAAGTCACATTCACGATCTGCCCCGTCTCTCTCTTTCTCGTTGCATAGCGATTGCCTGTCACAACTACATCCTCCAATTGGGTATAGTCCTTTGCCAGGGCAAAATTATATTCGAGGGTTTTTCCTCTCTCCACGCTTATGAAGCCTTCGTGGTCTTTATATCCCATAAACGAGACTTTCACCTTGTAACGTCCCGATTTGATATTGGTGATAAAAAAGTGTCCCGTGGAGTCGGTCTGCGCTCCCCTCTTCAATTCGGGTAAGCTTATGAATGCAAAGGGTAGATGTTCTCCTGTCTCGGCATCTATTACATGCCCGACGATATTGGCATCGTCAAATCCTTTTTCAATCTGTTTTTCGTAATCCGCCTGCGCGAAAGACACTACCGGCATAATTGCAACAGCAAGTATCGCCGTAAAAATAAAATTCATTAGTCTTGTCATATATCTTTTTAATTAGAGGCGCAAAGGTAATACTTTGTAGCGCTTCTGGCAATAGTAATATATGACTATAGGTATTCAAAAGGACTTATTATTTCGGAAAGTCTCGGATTTGCCCTATCCTTGGCAGAGAGAATCAGTTCCTCCGAAGGAAGCCTCCAGTCTATACCTATATCAGGGTCATTCCAGACAATGGCGCCTTCGGAAGAAGGTTCGTAGAAAGCATCGCATTTATATTGGAACACCGCCTCCTCGGAAAGTACGGAGAAGCCGTGAGCCATGCCTGCGGGGAGGAACATCTGCCTGTGGTTGTCTCCGCTAAGCAGGGCTGAGAACCATTTCCCGTAAGTCGGAGAGCCGCGACGTATATCCACTGCCACATCAAGCACGGAGCCCGAAACCACACGCACAAGCTTCGCCTGGGCATGAGGGGGCTTCTGGAAATGCAGACCGCGCAAAACTCCGCGACAGGATTTGCTTTCATTGTCCTGGACGAATTTTATCTCCCCCACTGATTCTCTGAAATCCCTCTCGCTGAAAGACTCGAAGAAATACCCTCTCGCATCGGAGAGGACTCGGGGTTCTATTATAACAACGCCGGGAATATCAGTTTTTATTATGTTCATCGTTTTTCTTTTTATCTTTTCTGCCTCCGAGTTTCTTCCACTTGTCAAGGGCGAGTTGCTGCATATCGCGCACATTGTCATACTCGTCGACAATTTCGCTCCCGAGCAGAGTTTCAATCACATCCTCTAAAGTGAGTATGCCCTGAAAACTGCCGTATTCGTTTATGATTGCGGCTATAGGCTCGTCTTTGGAAAGCATCTCGTCCCAAATAGTATCGAGAGGAGTATCCTCTTGAAAGCTCGCGATATCCCTTTTAAGGCTCCCGAGAGTCACATCGAACTTGTCGTCCGCCATCAGTTGCAAAGCCTCCATACGCAGCACATAACCCGTTATATACTCGTCGTTATCGGAGTACAGGGGTATGCGGCTGTGGTGCAGATAGCGTTTATCTTTATAGAATTGCTTGATTTTCATGGATTCCGGAGCAGTCGCACACACCACGCGTGGCGTCATTGCATCCGCAGCCGTGACCTCATCCATGTTTATCAGATTCTGTATAATCTGGTTCTCATCTTCCTCGAGATCGCCGCCCTCTTCGGCAACATTTGCCATTGCGCTCACTTCTTCGCGCGATACAAGGGTATCCTCAGCATCCTTTGGACTTATAAGTTTTGTCAAATATTCAATTGCTATGACCAAGGGATACATCATAAAAATGAGTATACCTATAGCGGAAGAGGCGAAGCCCATAAGGGATTTCCAGCGCGTCGCACCCAAAGTCTTGGGAATGATTTCCGAAATCACCAGAAGCAGTATCGTTGTGATTGCGCTTACAAGCCCGAACCATTCGTTGCCGAACAAGAGTGTGGTTTCCCTGCCTACGCCGGCTGCACCTATGGTATTGGCAATTGTGTTAAGACTCAATATAGCCGCTATGGGGCGCGAAGAATCCTGCTTGAATTTCTTGAATTTAAGCGCAGGCTTATACCCTTCCTCCTCTTTCATTGTGATGTATGAAAGAGGTGTCGACAAAAGCGTGGCTTCCAATACAGAGCAGAGGAAGGACACGGCCATTGCGGCAAAAAGAAATAGAAGAAGAGAGCCCATTAACGACCTTTATACATAGATTCGTAATATTTCTGATAAGCTCCGGATGTGACATTATCCATCCAGGCCTGATTATCCAAATACCATCTGACTGTCCTTTCTATGCCCTCCTCAAACTGGAGACTCGGCTCCCAGCCAAGCTCGCGCTGAAGTTTGGAACTGTCTATGGCATATCGCAAATCATGGCCCGCGCGGTCTGTAACATAAGTAATCAGGTCGAGATCCTCGCCATCCTTACGCCCGAGAATACGGTCCACAGTAGCTATCAGCACTTTTATTATATCGATATTCTTCCATTCGTTGAAACCTCCTATATTGTAGGTGTCAGCAATTCTACCCTTATGGAAAATCAAATCTATGGCACGGGCATGATCCTCTACATACAGCCAATCACGCACATTCTCCCCCCTGCCATAGACAGGAAGCGGCTTGCGGTGGCGCACATTGTTGATAAAAAGAGGAATCAGTTTCTCCGGGAACTGGTAAGGTCCGTAATTATTGGAACAGTTGGTCACCACGGTAGGCATTCCGTAGGTATCGTGGAAAGCCCGCACAAAATGGTCGGAACTTGCTTTTGAAGCGCTATAAGGGCTGTGAGGGTCGTATTTGAGCTCCTCGGTAAAGAAGCTGTTTCCGTATGCCAGATGATTTTTCCCCGAAGAGGCTCTGCTTGTGAAAGGGGCTTCTATGCCTTCCGGGGCCGTTATTTCGAGAGCGCCGTAAACTTCGTCGGTGGAGATGTGGTAGAACCTTTTGCTCTCATACTTTTCCTGAAGTTCCTCCCAATATAGCTTTGCCGCCTGAAGCATGCTTAGAGTTCCCATTACATTGGTACGGGCGAAAGTAAAGGGATCTTTGATGGAACGGTCCACGTGGCTTTCCGCCGCAAGATGTATTATTCCATCCACTTTTTCTTTCCGCATCAGGGCATACATTGTATCGAAGTCACAAATATCAGCTTTTACAAAGCTATAATTGGCTTTTTTCTCTACATCAACGAGATTGGCAAGATTGCCGGCGTATGTCAGCTTATCCACATTGATGATATGATACTGAGGATATTTGTTGACAAAAAGCCTTACTACATGGCTTCCTATGAAACCCGCTCCGCCCGTAATTATAATGCTGCGCCCGTAAGACATGATTTAAGCCCCCTTCTTTTTTTCTTTCATGTCCGAACGGACCTTGTCAAAGAAGTCTTTTCCGAATGCAACCCATGCGCAGGCAAGGAAAGCTCCGAGAAAGCCCCACACCAGAACCACCTTGGCACGGCTGTTGAGAGGACGCTGCGGCATGGTCGCCGGCTGAATTACTGCGTATGCAGGTCTTGCCTCCTGAACTTTGGCTTTCGCAAGCTCTCTTTGCTGCGCCATCTGGGAATAAATCTGATTTGCGAGATCCGCTTCCTGACGAAGACGCTCTTTCTCGCTTTTCACCGACTGGAGTATTACGCTGCGGTCATAGTCCACTCTTGAGGCATAACGCGCCTGGGCATTTACCATTTCCTCATGAGCCTCATCCGCAAGCCTTACATAATACTCGTAATCCGCCATCGCCTTCTTCGTCCTGTACTTTATTATGTATTCCTGAAGTTTGTTGCAGACGGTGTCGGCAAGGTCGGAGACCATACGCCTGTCATCGAGTTTTACAATTATAGTGGTAACGCCTGTTTTCTTGTCCACATCGGCGGAAATTTTCCGGGCAAGAGACGCTACGGCAAAAGCCTGACGGGGGGTAAGACTTGCAAGATTGATCACATTGTCGTCATACATAGAATTGTATTTCGCCTCTTTTTTCTTGTAGCGCTCACTGCCGAGTTTTTTGTCCGTAAGTTTATCTTTGCCAGTCAAATGGTCGAAAAGAGTGACGGGCTTGGCTGTCACGCCTTTAGCAGCATTCTTGGGAGAGACATAAGGCGTCATTTTCAAATGCAGAAGATCGGCAAGGAAGGGGGTGCTTTGGCAGACTTCCGGGAAAATCGTTACATTTACGGCATCCGGAGTCTGATTCATCTGAGAAAGGTTCACACCCATCATGCTCGCCAGACTGCTGAGCCCGCCGCCTCCGACTCTGAGAGATTCCGGAGCGAGTATCATTTTCACTCCGTACTCACGCTTCATGTTGAGAGCATAGATTACGCCTACGGAGCCGAAGATGAAAGCTGCCAATAATATGAATTTCCATTTTTTCAGAAGTTTCCCGAGGATTGCCATTATGTCAATGTCCGCACCTTCATCTTCAAACTCCCGAAATTGAGGATTATTATATTCGCTGTTCATATCAAATTAAAGTCTGGTAATTGCAATAAGTAGGTAAGCAGTCATCATACCGATACTGGATATAGCGTTTGCCACAACTCCCCAGCGGGCGGTCCTGACAGCATCGGGAAGTTCCTTTTTCTTAGGCACGACGATCTCTGCCCCCGGCTCAAGGCGTGAATAAGGACGATAACTCTCCGCTATACCGTTCACATGAATTATGAAAGCCTCGTTTTTAGCCGCAAGGCGGGCATAGCCGCCGCAGGATGCAATATAGTCTTTAGCTCGCATGTTACTGTCGTACGCCATTGTGGTAGGCATCATCACGGAACCTGAAACCTTTATCGTATTGTTAACCACAGGGATCAGCAGTCTGTCACCGTCTCTAAGCATAAGGTCGCTGTCGCCCCCGGGATTAGCAAGTGCTTTTTCAATATCTATAGCTACGGGATATGTAGTATTGTTCTTGAGGGCAAAAATAATGGAGGAATCCTGCATAGCCTCAAAAGCCCTGACTTTATCTGCCCAGAGTCTGCTCTCGTCCTCATTCATCTCCCTATAGACGCGCGCGCCCTTGAGATAGGCATATTCAGTGAGACCTCCGGCGCTTTTGACAAGATCGCTCACTCTCTGAGTACGGGAAACCATTGTAAACTCCCCGGGGAAGTTGACTTCCCCCTCTACGGAGTAGTGCTGCTGTTCGGAATAGGAGGGACTCCTGTGAACTATAACTTCATCGAAAGGCTCAAGATAAAAATCATTGCCATCAGAGACGAAGCCGTCCTTTATAGGGAAACTGAAAGTCTTTGCTATTTCGCTTGTACGCACCTTGCCGCTCTCATCTTTATTACGGCGATTGACGTCCACTCTTGAAAGGGCGGCTCCGTGACGAAGACCTCCGGCGAGCATGATAAGATCTTCCACTGTCGTGTTTTTAGCGAATTTGAAATAGCCCGGATTCTTGACATAACCGCTTATCGAGTATGTTCCGTTATCAATAAGATCATATTCGCTGGTAACCACGAGCGAATCCTTATTTACAAGTTCAAAGTCAGGGATGCTTCCTTCCATGAGTTTCCCAAGATTGACGGAGAAAGTCTGCATGCTCTTGTCGGGATTCTCGCGGTGTATCACTGCCCTGTTGAGGAAAGCATCGGGAAGAAGCCCTCCTGCTTTATCTACCAGTTGTTTTACCGTATGAAGCCCGGGACTCAATTCGTATGTGCCGGGAATATATACAGATCCTGATATCGCCAGTTTGTTTTCGAAAAGCGACTGGATCCCGTTTACCATAATTTCATCTCCGTCTTCAATAGTGAAAGAGCCAAAATCCTTCTTGTCCACAGTCTTGATTTCAAATGCCTTGCCATTGATGCGTGTGATTGTCACGCCATCCCTGTAGGCAGACTGGGCAAAACCTCCGGCATATTTGAGAAGGTCGGCAAGTGTCTCCCCTTGAAGCATTTCAAACTTGCCTGGACGTTTCACCTTGCCGTCGATTTTGACCATTTCGACATAAGGCCCCACGAGTATTACATCTCCTTCATCAAGGCGTATGTCTTTCTCACGGCTGCCATTGATAAGGAAATCATAAACATCGACAGTGCCTACAAGTTTTCCCGCTCTGACGACCTTTATTGCACGTACAGTCCCGACTTCTTTCACACCGCCCGCAAGATAAAGGGCGTGGAACACAGTGGCAAACGAACTCACCTGGTAAGTTCCCGGGGTTTTGACATCTCCGAGTATATTGATCTGTATGCTCCTTATCTGCCCGAGGCTGAGACGTATTTCAGTACCCACCCCATCACGGTTAAGACCGCCGTAAATACTTGCAAGGCGTTTTTTAAGATACTTGTTAGCCTCGTCTATAGTCATTCCGTTCAGATATATAGGACCGAGTATATCCACATTTATACTGCCCTCCGGGCTTATGATACTTCTTAGAGTCGTCTGATTTGCTCCGAAAATTTCTATAATGACTTCATCACCCGGGCCGAGACTGTAATTGCGCGGGGTCGGAAGATTCTCCCCCGGAGCGAAATTAAGATTTTTATTACGGAATATGGAATGACCGAAGATAGAATCTGAAGATTTTTTATTCAATTTATCATCAGCATTCGCATCGTCTTCATAAATTGTTGAAACTTTCCCGCGCAGCTTATGTGCCTGAGTCCGAGGTTTCCCATCCTCGGGAATAGCAGGCGTATCCTCCTGGTTTTTCATCTCACTCTCATAAAGCGCCTTGACACGCTGCGCCTGGGTGCGGTCCACACCCTTGGTAGCGAGTTCCTTGATCATATCGTCCTGGGATTTGCCTTCTGCAACTCCTGCCTTGACATACTCAAGGACCTGGCGGTCCGTCATCCGTGATTGAGCATAGAGGGCTGTGCCGAAAGTTGAAACACTTGCGGCAAGCAAAAATGCAATCAGAGAGATTCTTTTACTGTTCATATCGTTATCTAAAATTTATTATCTTACACAATCTCGCAAATTTACAAAGATTTCGACGAAATGCAATCACTAAATGATTACACGAGCATATGGTAAATTCCATTTTTGGAGATTCGCTTATGAAGAGTTATATTTGCGGATATTTTAATAAAAAGGTATGAAAAGAATAATTATATCGCTTCTTCTCGCCGCAGCTTCGCTTACGGCAACAGCTCAGGCAAATCTCAAAAGCTATCAGGGTTTTCTCGAAACGGGTTTCGGCTACGGCGGCACTATTACAAAAGGCGATGATGCCAAAGCCGCAAAATACGGCAAAGAAGATTTCTTCTTCGATGTTTCGACCACACACGGATATAATTTCTCGGAAAATTTGTTTTTGGGTGCAGGAGCAGCATATATTGCCGGTTCCAAGCTCAAACATTCATTCGTACCTGCATATATGAGCGCAAGATTGAGCTTCCCTACCGCAACGGTACTACGCTTCGTCGAGGCGCGCGGAGGCATCATTTTGGGCGGCAATGTCGAAGTGACTGACGGGCAAAGCATAAACAAGGGTTACGGAAGCGTGGCTTTCGGGATCGAGGTTTCCGAACACATTAACATACTCGCACGCTGCAATTTCCTGCAACTGCCCGACAGCACCCCTATTGCGTACGGCACCATAGGTCTGGCATTCACTATAGGGCGCTATTGGTTCTGATAAACAAGCAAGTTTTTGCAGACAGCTACGGCTCAGGAGAAGAGCAGGAAAGCGCGCATACGGCACCGTCCATAGTGGAGGCGAGAACGAGCTTTCCTCCCTCGGGAGTCTTGATCACTTTCATCGGATTAACAAGTCCGCAGGCAATTTTATGCTCCCACAGAAAACTTCCGTCGCTTATGCGTATACCTATGACATTCCCCTTATCCGAAGGGACAAAAAGCACCCCTTCCACATCGAGCATTTCAGTCGGAGAAATCTCATAGCCGAGAGGAGTCTCGCATTCCCAGACCTTATAAACTTCACCCGAAGCCGGTACGGCATACACGGTGCCTGACATAACTTTTGAGAATACATATTTTCCGTCGGACGAGAGTCCTATAGCCTCACGTCCTCCGGCGACAGACGCTTCAATTTCACCCTTTTTGAGATTCACCACATATAGCTTGCGGTCAGGACAGGCTACGTATGCCCTGTCTCCCACCCTCACAGGGTTGCATGCCGCAGGCGAATACATTAAGGAGCCTTCTTTCAGGACGAGAGTGTGCAGAAGCTGTCCTGTCTTAGTTGAAAGGCAATAAAAATGTCTGTCCCATGCACCGAAAAGCACATAATCCTTATCTACCCAAGGGCGGCATTCCACAAAACCTCCTATTCCGGAAAAATCCCAAACGACTTTCCCGCTTTTCATGTCTATACACCTGAAATGACCGTCAGAGCCGCCTATATATGCCTTCCCGTCATATATTGCGGGACTTCCAAGCACCGATTTGGCTGTGCATACTTTCCATATTTCCCTGCCGTCTTTTGCGGAGAGGCAGTAGATATTGCCGTCGGCGCAGCCGAGCACGAGCCTGTTACCAAGACACGCAGGAGTTGAATATACTTTACCGGGAAGTTCCCTTGACCAGAGTCTTTCCCCCGAGAAAGGATTGAAGCATCTGACTATGCCCGTTGCAGTGGCGTAGAAAGCCTTTCCTTTGCCGTCATAGGCAAAGCCCGAGCCTATATTATTGGCTTCCTGAAAGCGCCATAGCTCCTTTACCTGATTATATTTCTCATTCACATCGTAACGGGTCCACGGATAGTCTGCAGGCAGTTTGTCCTTATCAAGAGGCTCCTCTCCCGCTATAGGGTCAAGAATGTATTCAAACCATATTTTATTTTTCGACGGAGCCTTTGGAAAACGGCTTTGTACGGAAAGTTTTTTTCCTTTTATCGTAACGAGATTATAGCCAGAAAGTCCTTTACTCGGAAGAGTGGAGCGGCCTATAATAGTCTGCATATCCCCGCATCTGTATGGCTTGTTTGTGTGAAGATGTCCTGCAAGAGCCACACGCACATCCATTTTCCGCAATTCGCTGCGCACTGCCCCATAGTTCAGGACCATCGAATCCATAGGGTAATGGTTTACGAAAATGGTAGGCATGGGCTCGCTCTTCTGACGGACTTCACGCAACCATTCAATATGCTGCCGCGGAACGAGAGCAGGGCACATTCTCATGTCCGGACCGCTCGCGCATGCGACAAATCTGTATCCTCCCCTCTCCAGGATGAAATTCTCATATCCGAAAACCTTGAGAAAAGTATTGCAACCGCTCTCAGACCATTTTGAGTCATGGTTTCCGGACAAAACATAATAAGGTATGTTAAGACTGTCCAACAAGACTTTAACTCCCTCCAACTGGGAATCGAGTCCGAAATCCGTCAAATCTCCGGTTGCCAAGACGAAATCCGGAGCATCTTCGCTGCCCTTCAGGGCGTTGATTTCGTGTATGCACTCCATTATGGAGGCAATGGAGCGATTGCCCTCCTGATAATGCAAATCGCTCATCCATGCGAATTTCACATTGCCCTCGACAGCATATGCAGGCAAAAGAGCCCGGAAAGCAAGGACAAAAATAATAGTAAGCAGTCTTTTGAACATATCTAAATATTGTTGAATTTTATTTTAATGATGAAGGACTGCAGCCCGTCCTCGCCGCGACCTTCTATATAATAGGTATCGTTTTCTTTCCCTATAAAGATTTCCACGGACTCGCCCAAATGGACTTCTTTGTTGAAATTGATTGAAACCTCCTCCACAGTATGAGCGGAAACATAGGAAGAATCGATAGCGTCCATAGCCCAGACCAAATACTGCACATTGTTTGCGTGTCCGATAAAATCAATATCGCTGTAGTTCACTATATGATTTTTTATATGCTTCAATTCAAGATTCTCGGGAACGGCTATCTTTTGTGCCGATTGCGGCAATGCCGAATCCGTACTCTGGGGAGCATCCGGGATGAGGTTTGCGAGCGCACTCGGGCGCATAATACGACGATGCTCCACATTCAACGCCACCCACGAAGAAGTGGCGTCTAGCAGGGAAACACCCTTCTCGTCCAGGATTTGATAATCCCTTCTGAAGAGGAGCCCTTCGAGACCTCTGTGCCAGGTCTGAAGGCTCACTTTCTGCCTCCAAACGGGCATCTTATGAATCACAAAATGCAGCCTTGAGAGCACCCAAGCGGCTTTATGCTCCATCATGGCATCATAGCCGAAGCCTATGGGAACAGCAGCATTCATGGCTATCTCCTGCGCCAGCTGCATAAAGGCGGCAGGACGCAATAACTTGCGGCTATCGACTTCGTAGCTGCGAATCACAATATCCTGTAAAAATTTCTCCATAATTTAAAACAATATGCAAATATACTAAAAAATAGCCTATCTTTGCAATCGTAAATAGCGATGATAAATCAAGCTTGTAATTATACAATGCGATTGCTAATATCGAAACAAACACGAGCCAAAGCTTTGCAGGTATCGAACGACGCTATACCTTTGCATTGTCGAACAACGAACAGGCGCAATAGCCGCGGACGTAGTGAGACAGAATAAGGATTAACGTTTAACAAATTTATAAAAAAAATGAAAGCAATTATCATCGTAGCAGCTTGTTTACTCCTTGCAGTAGTACTAAAAGCCATTGAAATCATTTCCAACCGCAGACCTATCAACAGCGTAGGCGCACGTGCGAACAGCAACTCAAAGAACATCGCGAAAATCGACATCAATGACAAGCAGAGTTTAGAGGACGCAATTGCAAGATACAAATACCTTGACGATTAATCCTCAAGATTGACAAGATATAATGGAGCTCAGACAACTAAGATATTTTGTAAAGACAGCAGAGACCCTCAACTTCTCGGAAGCGGCAAGAGGATTATTCGTTACACAGAGTACTCTATCTCAGCAAATACGCCAATTGGAGCAGGAACTCGGCACCGAGCTTTTCCAGCGCGACAGCCATAGCGTGATGTTGACGGAAAGCGGAGAACAACTGCTGCCGCATGCAATATTGACTCTTCAGGAAGCGGAGTCCTGCTTCAGCAGGATTTCCGACCTGAAGAAGATGTTGTCGGGTACTCTCAATATAGGGATAACCTATACTTTCGCCCCGATTCTCACGGAAACCGTAAAGACCTTTATGGGCAAGTATCCGAGCATAAAGGTCAATATTTTCTGCAAAAACATGGAAGAATTGATGGGCATGCTTATGAAACGCGAGATAGATTTTCTGCTCGCTTTCAAGCCTACGGAAATACGCGAAGAGGTGGAGTCGCATCCTATCTTCGACAATTTTCTCTCCGTCATAATGAGCGAGAATCATCCTCTCGCAGGCAGGGAGAGCCTGACGCTGCAGGATATCGAAAAATGCAGTGTCGCCATACCGGCAAAGGGAATGCAGGCGCGCAACGCCTTCGATGAAGCTTTTCCGGGAGAACTCAGCAAACTGAATATAAAAGTGGAATTGAACGAGGTCAATGTATTGCTCGATCTCGTCAAAAGTTCCACGCAGCTCATCACTTTCCTCTCCGAAGCGACCTTGTACAAGACAAAGGGGCTCAAAGCTATAGAACTGGAGAGAAGCAACTGCCAAATGGTGGGTTGCGTACACATGTTGAAAAAAGTTTACCGCAAGAAAGCGGCAGAAGAATTTATAAGTATGCTCAGCGAATCCGATGCAGTACGCGAGCGTGCGCACAGTTGGTTAAGATAGCATTAGTGTATGAACATCGCATTCTCAATTATCATTCTGAGCCTTGTAATCGCGCTGGGGAAAATCCTCGGCACGACCAAGTTCCGTAAAATATCCATAGGGGGCACTTGGATACTCTTTGTGGGTATAGTATTTTCACATTTCGGGTATAGACTTGACCCCCAGGTTCTGCATTTCATGAAAGAATTCGGGCTCATCCTGTTCGTCTATTCAATAGGCATGCAGGTAGGTCCTTCATTTTTCTCGTCTTTCGCGGCCGGAGGTCTGAAGCTTAACGCTCTGGCAAGCATAATCGTGGGACTTGCAGTAATAGTCACAATAGCTCTTACCCGCATCACCGGCACTCCTATAGAGACCATGGTGGGCATCATGTCCGGAGCCGTGACAAACACCCCCGGTCTGGGAGCTGCCCAACAGGCATACACTGATGTACACGGAACAGGAGCGGGACAAATCGCGCTCGGCTATGCCGTTGCCTACCCTCTCGGTGTGATAGGCTGCATACTCTCGATGCTTGCAATAAAGTCCTTTTTCAACAATAAGGCCCTGGCAAGTGCCTCTTCCGAAGAAAAGGCTTCAAATGAAGATAAGAAGACACAGGTGAAGTCCGGAGAGGAAAACGGGAGAGGGAATTTCACCCAGAAGAAAATCATTATATCAAAGCGCAAACTCAACGGGCAGGTGCTCGGGAAACTCGCTTTTGACAAATATCTCGGCGCCACCGTTACGGGAATACGCAGAGCGGGAATAAGCATTGTCCCTACGGAAAACACACGTCTGCAACTCGGAGACATTGTGACTGTGGCAGGTTCCGAAACAGCACTCTCCAATGTCGAAAAAGTGCTCGGAAACTCCCAAAAACGCCTTGACCAGCCTAATCTGATAGCGATTTTTGCAGGAATATCTTTAGGCTGTCTCCTGGGCTCTATTCCTTTCAACATTCCGGGTGTGCCCCAGCCGGTCAAACTCGGTCTTGCAGGAGGTCCGCTGATTGTATCCATACTGATCAGCTGTTTCGGACCCAAATTCAAAATAGTCACCTATACTACCACGAGCGCTAATCTCATGATACGCGAAATAGGTATTTCCCTCTTCCTCGCCTGCGTGGGACTTGAGGCGGGAACAGGCTTTGTCGATACGATAGTGAACAAAGGAGGATATATATGGATACTTTACGGAGCAATCATTACGGTAGTACCGCTCCTGATTGCCGGAATAATAGGCCGCCTTATGAAAATAAATTATAATACGTTAATCGGCGTTCTTTCGGGGGCCTCGACCAACCCGCCTGCACTTGCATTTGCGGGGGAACAGGCCAAGGACAGCGATGAGCCTGCGATAGGTTACGCAACAGTCTACCCTCTGACTATGTTCCTGAGGGTTCTCGTAGCTCAAATGATGATATTGGTAGTGTAGATTGTTAAATTCACGCAATTGTGAATAAAAGCAGCTGAAGAACGCAAATTGAGCTCTGCTGCTTTCAATCTTGCCGCGAGAGCCAAGGCTCCCGCGGTTTTTTCATCAGGAGCAGTGAAGCGTATCTCTCCCGTCTCCTCGTCGGAACTTATTTCAAGCTCCGAAGAAGTCACCTTACACGCAGCACGTATGACAGCATCGAGTTGCGCCCTTTTAACCTTGGCCGCAGACGGCACACAAGACTCCTGCGAATCCCAGCTTGCAAGGCGTTCCAAAAGGGTTTCCAAAGAAGGATTAGAGCGGCGTATGATTGTTTTGCCGGAACTGTTCAACTTTTCATAACGCTTTTCGAGAAAATTATCTGCCATCGATGTGAGTTTTTATATTTCAGCAAGAGCAAATATAAGTAATAATAATTATATTTGTTTTCAGTCTAAAAGAAGGCAAATGAAAAAAGTCGCAATCCAAGGTTATTCAGGTTGCTTCCACGAGGAAGCCGCACGCAAATTCTATAGAACTGCTCCCCTCGCCGACGATATTGAAATCGTCGAATGCGACACTTTTGCAAAATTGTTCGAGAGTATGCACAATGGGCAGGCGGACGCCGCGGTAATGGCAATAGAAAACACCGTTTCAGGTGGTTTAATCCCCAATTTTGAACTTCTAAGACGCAATCCGGATGCGATTTGCGGAGAGGTTTTTCTAAGAATAGAGCAGAACCTTATGGCACTCCCGGGACAGAGCATAGAAGAAATACACGAAGTGCGTACTCACTATATGGCAATCAACCAGACGCGCGAATTCTTCAATGACAAACCTTGGATAAAGCTCGTAGAAAGCGAAGACACTGCCAAAAGCGCAGCACAGATTGCACACGAAGGGCTTCGAGGCGTTTGTGCCATAGGCTCCAAACTCGCGGCAGAGACGTACGGACTGCAAATAATAGCCCCTGGAATAGAAACCTGCAAGCAGAATTTCACACGCTTCCTTATTTTCGACAAAAAACTTTACGCCTCCGGCGAAAAAAATACGGCACGTCCGACAGATAAGGCCTCATTATGTTTCACCCTGCCTCACACTCCGGGCTCACTTGCGCACATATTGACAATACTTTCATTCTACGGAATGAACCTGACACGTATACAATCTCTGCCTATACCGGGAAGAGAATGGCAGTATTTCTTTTACGCAGACATTAAATTCGACTCCCACGAGCGCTATTCGCAGGCCATTTCAGCCGTCCGTCCTCTGATAGATGAATTCCGCATTCTCGGAGAGTATAATGCAGCAATTTGAAAATGATAATAGAAGCAGCCAAAAGAACGGAAAGTGTACAAGAATACTACTTTTCAAGGAAAAACAGGGAAATAGCCGCACTCAATGCCGACGGCAGGAGCGAGCCTATAATAAACCTGGGTATAGGTGCCCCGGACGGAATGCCTCCTCAGGATGCAATAGACGCCCTTTGCGAAAATGCAAAGCTGCGCGGAGTGCACTCATACCAGAGCTATACAGGCATCCCGGAGCTGCGCAGGGCTTTTGCGTCCTGGTACGAAAGATACTATGGCGTGACTCTCGACCCTGCATCTCAAATACAGCCTCTCACCGGGTCAAAGGAGGGCATTTTAATAATAGACCTCGCTTTCCTGAACAAGGGAGACAAAGTCCTGATTCCCGACCCCGGCTACCCTACCTACAGCTCAGCCGCAAAGCTGTGCGAGGCTGAAATTCTGACTTATGAACTCAAGGAAGAAAATTCCTGGCAGCCCGACTTCGAGAGCCTCGGGAAAATGGAGCTGGAAGGTGTAAAAATAATGTGGACAAATTATCCCGGAATGCCGACGGGAGCTCCGCCAAGGCGTGAAACCTACGAGAGGCTCGTGGAGTTCGGGCTCAAGAACAATATATTGATATGCAACGACAATCCTTACAGTTTCATACTCTGCTCCGAGCAACTCTCAATACTGTCAGTGCCCGAAGCCTTTGAATGTTGTCTTGAACTGAATTCCCTGAGCAAGGCCCATAATATGTCAGGTTGGCGTCTGGGAATGCTTGCAGCCAATTCCGACATAATCTCCCAGATACTGAAAGTCAAGACCCAGATGGATTCGGGAATATTCCGTCCACTCCAATATGCGGCAATAAAAGCTCTTGAGCAGGGTCCGGAATGGTTTGAAGCCCTGAATGCGGAATACAGAAAACGCCGCACGGCGGCATGCAGGATCATGGACGCAATAGGAGCGAAATACAGCCCCGATGGTACGGGTCTCTTCGTATGGGGGAAAATAGAAGGAGATGCGGAAGAACTCTCTGACAAGATACTCCATGAAGCAGGAGTTTTCATAACACCCGGCTTCATTTTCGGAAATAAAGGGAAAAATTATATGCGCATCTCGCTCTGCGCCGATGTGGAAGTATTTGAGAAAGCATTGGAAAGAATAAAAAAAGCCTTATGAATGTAGGAATTATAGGATTGGGTCTTATAGGCGGCTCCATGGCTCTGGACCTTAAAAGAAGAGGCTTTGCCGACAGGATTACCGGAGTGGAAAATGTCCCTGTAAACGCAGACGCAGCCTTGCGTTTAGGGCTGTGTGATGAAATAGGCACTCTTGCCGACTGTATTTCGCGAAGCGACATAATTATATTGGCAGTACCTGTCGGGACTGCCATGAAGTTGCTTCCGCAGGCACTCGACTTGCTTGGGGATGATTCCGACAAGATTGTACTTGACGTCTGCTCGGTCAAAGAGGCAGTGGTGCGTGTGGTGAATTGTCATCGGGCACGCAGCCGCTACGTTGCCACCCACCCTATGGCGGGCACGGAATACAGCGGACCGTGGGCTGCCCGCCCCGGACTTTTCGACGGACAAGCCTGCATACTCTGCGACACCGAAGAGTCCGCCCCCGACGCTCTGCGCGGAGTCCGTAAATTATATGATGCCCTCAATATGCGCACACTTTTCATGGGCAGTTCGGCTCACGATGTGCATGCGGCATATATTTCCCATATTTCACACATAACTTCTTTCGCGCTTGCCCTGACAGTACTGGACAAGGAAAAGGACGAAAAACATATTTTCGACCTTGCAAGCGGAGGTTTTTCAAGCACCGTACGTCTTGCAAAAAGCAGCGCGGATATGTGGGTGCCCATACTTGAGCAGAACAGGGATAATGTGCTTCATGTCATGGACACTTATATGGAGAAGATGAATTCCCTGCGCGCAGCTGTTGCAGAGGGGAACGGAAAGGAAATACGCTCTCTTATAGAAGAGGCGAACAAGGTTAAAAGAACTATAAAATAATGGATAGAAAACTTGAAATTTCAGCTCTGGGTGAGTGGGGTATTTTCACATTGCCCAGACCCTGCGTAATCGCAGGTCCATGCAGCGCGGAGAGTGAGGAACAAGTCCTGGAAACGGCACGCGGATTGCGGGATTTCGGTATAAACATGTACCGTGCGGGGATTTGGAAGCCACGCACCCACCCCGGCTCTTTTGAGGGCATAGGCTCCGAGGGTCTGAGATGGATGCGCGAGGCAAAAGAGCAGTACGGCCTGAAAATTTGCACCGAAGTTGCCAATTCAAAGCATGTTTTCGAATGTCTGAAATACGGGATTGATATGGTGTGGTTGGGCGCTCGCACAACTGCCAACCCTTTCCTTGTCCAGGAAATAGCGGAGGCTCTGCATGACACCGACATACCCGTGCTGGTGAAAAATCCCGTCAATCCCGACATCGACCTCTGGATAGGCGCTCTCGAACGTCTGAATGCCCAGGGGATAAAGAAAATCGGCGTGATACACAGAGGTTTCTCAAGCTTCGACAAAATCAAGTACCGCAACGAACCTCAGTGGGAACTGGCCATCGAGCTCCGCAGCCGCTATCCTGATTTGCCTTTCTTTTGCGACCCTTCCCACATGGCAGGCTGCCGCGAGTATATCTATGAAATCTCTCAAAGGGCGATGGACCTGGGTCTCGACGGTCTTATGATAGAATCCCACTGCAAGCCCTCTGCTGCCCTAAGCGATGCGAAACAGCAACTCACTCCCGAGTCTCTTCGGGAATTGCTGGAAAAAGTTCTTGTAGTGCGTGATAATACGACAGACAATGCCGCATACAACAAGGAACTCTCCCAGCTAAGAGCGCAGATTGACGTTCTCGATGAAAACCTTTTGTACACCTTGGCTTCAAGGGCAAAAGTCTCACGCAAGATAGGAAAAATAAAGAAAGACAATAATGTAGCCATACTCCAGGCTTCGCGCTGGGATGAGATTTTAGAGCGCGTGCTCGCGTCCGCCGATTCTTACGGACTCGACAGAGAGGCTGTCTCTAAAATCTTCAACACCATACACGAGGCTTCCGTTGCGGAGCAGAACAAAATACTGTCGGATAAATAGGGCTGTTATACTAAAAAACCTTTGAAAATCCTTTTCTCAAAACCTAACTTTGAAGTAATATGAAAAAAGGACTTTCAACAGTTTTTAAGTCGCTGCAATTCAATACCCTAAATACTGTGATTTACGGTAGTAAGGGACACCGTCTTTCATCCACGCAGGAGCAGGAGCTCCTTTGAGGTAATGGTCGAAGAACTGCTGCAAGCGTATTGAAAGGTCCTTGCAGTTGCGACGCTGCACCAGATTGTGGGCCTCTTTGTTGTACTGGAGCATCCAAACCGGCTTGTTCAGACGGCGAAGATCCGAGAAATACTCTATTCCCTGATACCAAGGCACCGCCCCGTCCGCATCATTGTGCATAATCAGAAGAGGAGTCTCGACCTTGTCTGCCTTGAAAACAGGTGAATTTTCAATATAAAGGTCCAAGCCGCCCTCGTCCCAAAGGCTTTTTCCTATACGGGACTGACCGTGCTCGTACTGCCCCGCCCTGGTGATGCCCGAGCCCCAGCGTATGCCTCCGTAAGCCGAAGTCATATTGCTTACGGGAGCTCCCGCACCCGCCGCCGCGAACATATTGGTGCGTGTGACAAGCCAGGCAGTCTGATAACCTCCCCAACTCTGTCCCTGAATAGCCATTTTCGACTTATCGGCATTAGTATACTTCTCACATAGCGCCTCCGCTCCCGAACATATGCAATTATATGCGCTCTGCCCCGGATATCCCGTCTTATACTTTATGTCAGGTACAAAACAGATATAACCGTTGCTGACATACATGGCTATATTCACTATTGAACGTGAAGGAGCGGGAGTACGCCAATTATACATTGTATGGGAGTTCATCTCATAGAAATATACCATAACAGGCAATTTTTCATCCTCCTTCA
>CAUUCY010000011.1:0-35799 GCA_963543835.1 uncultured Bacteroidales bacterium | reverse complement strand
AGCGGAGCGTGGGCGGTGTCAGGGTCGAAAGTGATCGCCTCACCCGGCTTTACCGTGACAGTCGTCCAATCCTTATCCTTATAAAAGAGTATATCCTTTTCGGCATTATATTCGCCTTCCGGTTCCGCACATTCGCGACGCGGCTTGACGCCGAAACTTTCCGCCCCGGACATGGGCACCTGAATGTCAATATATGCGTTATGGACTTCAAGGCGTGCATATTCGGGCTGTTTCAGCTCGGCATCCACTATGTTCACCCACAGATTGTCGCCGTCAATCACATGCTTTCCTGCTTCGAGCAGAGAAAGGTCGTTTTCCTCTATGAATTTTACCGCATTCAGGTAATTAGGGTTGTTGTCCAATTCCATATTATTGTGCTTTACAGATTTTAAACCATTCTTCGGCGGTCTTCACATTGCCTTTGCTCCAACAGCTTCCGAAACTATAAGAAAAAACATCTCCTGATTTGACATACTTTCCGACGAGCCCGTGGCTGCCGTCGGGACTTATCATGCTGAATTCCGCATCGGGTACGTGTACCGCTATGCCTAAAAGCCCTTCTTCGGGTTCCATACTCGTATCGGAAGCGTGTTCCCAGATGCTGTAAAGGTCTTTTTCGAGGATTTCATCCACGATAGTCTGCTGGCTCGGGTGGCGGAAGACTCCCGCTGCCACAGGTAGAGAATCTGCATTGAAAGTATAGGTGTCCTCAACCTTGCAGAAATAAGTGTCAGGCACTACAGTTATCTTCTTTCTGAGGGATACTGCGAGAGAGCCCACCGTCCATTCGGGATAATTGAGAACGAAAACCACTTTGTCGGGAGTGTTTTCCAGTATCTCGTGGCTGCGGAAATTGCTTGCAGGGAAGGCAGGCTCCGCCCCGATAAGGGGTGCCGAAGCCCCGGCTCCGAGCGTCCTTCCCACTTTGTAGCAGTCTTTGCCGTTGCCCCAATCTTTGTGGTAGGTCCTTCCGTTTTCCAGTTCGTCCTTATATCTTTGATTGCATACGAGCCCTCCGGGGATCTTTACCCAGACATCTATGCCGGGAGAGGTGAGCTGACCCTTGCCGCAATTCTCAAGAGCTGCTCCGTAGATTCTGCCTGCAATGAGATTGTTCTCGAAAATGAAATCGTCAAAGCGCTCGGGGACGAAGCGGGCAAACACTTTGCCCGTGTCCCCCTTATGTCCGCACGAGGCAAGACATATCAGCGCAAACGCGAAAATAATTAACTTTTTCATTATCTTAAATCCGAAGTTGCGCACCAGTCCATATCGTTGTAGTCATCGTTCTCTCCGCACATGCCCCAGATGAAGGTATAGTTGCGTGTCGCGCAGGCTGAATGTATGCTCCACTGAGGGCTGATGACAGCCTGTTCGTTGTGCATCCAGATATGTCGTGTCTCCTGAGGCTCTCCGCAGAAATGGCATACTGCCGCATTGTCCGGCACTTCAAAATAGAAATATACCTCCATGCGGCGGTCGTGGGTGTGGGCCGGCATCGTGTTCCAGGTGCTGCCGGGAGCAAGTTCTGTCATGCCCATCTGAAGCTGGCAGCAAGGAACCACCTCTTTCACGAGAAGTCGGTTTATAGTGCGCTCGTTGCTCTCTTCCAGACTTCCGAGCTGCATTACCACCGCGTCCTTTTTTGTCACCTTTTTTACTCCCGTCTCCTTGTGTGCCGTAGCCGAGCAAAAATAGAAGTGGGCCGGCTTTGCAGGGTCATCGCTGACGAAGCTGACGTCACGATTGCCTCTGCCGACATAAAGAGCCTCCTTGTATTCGAGATGGTACTCTTCTTCTCCCACTTTTACTTTTCCGCTTCCGCCGACATTTATTATTCCGAGTTCGCGGCGCTGGGTGAAATAGTCCGCGCGAAGGATATCAGGCGCTTTGAGCACGAGCCCCTCCTTTACGGGGACTGCACCTCCGGCAATGATGCGGTCGAACATGGAATAAGTCATATTGATTTCATCGGGAACCATAAGATTCTCCACAAGATACTCTTTGCGTAGTCGTTCCGTGTCATAATGCCTGGCGTCAAGATTACTCGATGCCTGGCGTACTGTGCAATTTATCTTTCCCATGGCAGAACTATTTCGGCTGTTTTCCTATGTATGCGAGGATACCTCCGTCTACATAAAGTATATGTCCGTTTACTGCATCGGATGCGTGTGATGCAAGGAATACGGCAGGACCTCCGAGCTCCTCCGGCTCGAGCCAGCGGCCTGCCGGAGTCTTTGCGCAGATGAATGAGTCGAAAGGATGACGGCTACCGTCGGGCTGCACTTCACGAAGAGGAGCGGTCTGAGGAGTCGCGATATAGCCGGGACCTATGCCGTTGCACTGGATATTGTATTCTCCGTACTCCGAGCAGATGTTTCTGGTGAGCATCTTAAGGCCCCCCTTTGCAGCCGCGTATGCGGAAACGGTCTCACGTCCGAGCTCTGACATCATTGAGCATATATTTATGATTTTTCCTTCGCGGCGCTCCATCATTTCGGGTAGCACTGCGGAAGATACTATGAACGGAGCGACGAGGTCTACATCAATCACTGCCTGAAAGTCCTTGCGAGGCATTTCGTGCATAGGCACTCTTTTGATTATGCCGGCATTGTTTACGAGTATGTCAATTTGACCTACTTCTGCGTGGATTTTTTCCACGAGAGCCTTTACCTCGTCCTCTTTGGTCACGTCACATACATAACCTTTGACATTTTCAATGCCTGCTTCTTTGTAGTTCTTGAGACCGAGTTCGAGCGCTTGCTCGCTGATGTCGTTGAATATTATCGTTTTGATTCCGGCTTCTACAAAAGCTTTTGCAATGTTGAAACCGATTCCGTAGGATGCGCCGGTTATCCAGGCGTTCTTTCCTTCAAGTGAGAATGGATTTGTCATGTTTTATTTGTTTTTAGTTGATGATTCTCTTATGATAAGCTGCATTTTGATTCTGATTGTCCCTTCCGTGCCTTCGAGGAAGGCTTTGGCGGCCTGCCTGCCCATTTCCTTAGGGCTTTGTTCTATGGTGCTGAGTGAGGGGGACATCAGGGCGGTGAAATTCTCGTTTGCCGTGCCTACGATGCCGAAATCTTCAGGCACCTTGAGCCCCTTTTCACGAGCGGCATCAAGCGCTCCGAGTGCGGAGAAATCTCCTGCGCAATATAGGGCATCGCAACCTCTTTCGATAGCTTTCAATGCCGCTTCCCGTCCTGTCTCCCGTAAAACGGAGTTCTCGAATACAAGCTCTCTGTCTGGACATTCAGCCTCCCAACCTTTTAGCCTTTCCTTGTAGTGGCGGCAACTCATATACCCTGCAAGTGTGCCTATATGTTTGTATCCTTGTTCTTTCAGATGTCTGGAAGCCAAAGCCGCGCCCTCAAAATTGTCGTTTTCGATTTTCGCTCCTTCCAACTCCTCGTACACGCTGTCGAACTGTACAAGACGTATGTCGTCTCCTATGATTTCCTTTATATGCCTGCCGTTGGCGGACTCTGTGTTGTGGGAAATGAGGATTCCTGCGACCTGATTGCGCTTCATGGTCTTGAGCGCAGCGATTTCTCCTTTGAGCGTAGCATGTGTCTGGCTGATGATAACAGTGTATCCTGCTTCATTCAGGACAGATTCGGCTCCGCTTATAACATTTCCGAAAAACTGGCGGTTTATTCTCGGAACTATGATTCCGACGGTCTGCGCAGTGCCGCGTCTTAAATTCGCTGCTATTTCGTTGCGCTCGTATCCCAGCTCGCGAGCTGTTTTTTCTATCAGCTCGCGGGTTGTACTCTTTACTCTCTCGCTTCCCGAAAGTGCACGGGATACCGTGGAGGGGGTAATGTCGAGAGCGGCCGCTATTTGGGATATTGTAACCTTTCCTTTCACTTCAATTATTGTTTAATAGGCTCGTATTTCGGAACGAGAGTTTTCATGATACTCCACGCGATGAGGTATGCTACACCGCAGAAGCAAAACATGATGAAATAACCTGCCGGCTTCCCGCTGAAGCCGAGAAAAGTGAATGCGGAGCCGAGCTCTTCCGAACGGGTGAAGAGATTCCCCGCAATTTTTTGAATGAACATTGAACCTATACCTCCTGCCATTGCTCCTATGCCCGTGATAGTGGCAATAGTGCTCTTGGGGAACATATCACCTATGGTGGAGAACAGGTTCGCGCTCCAGGCCTGATGTCCTGCCGCAGCGAGACCGATGAGTATTGCAGGCCACCAGGCGCTGTTGAAACTCATGCCTAAAGGCTGTGCAAGCAGGGCGGCAATAGGGAAGAATGCGAAAATAAGCATGGCTCTCATGCGACCCAGATATGGGTTCATGCCTTTTTTCTCTACAAAAATTTTCGGGAGATAGCCGCCGAAAATGGAGACCACCGTCACTATGAGATATAGTGTAAATATCAAAGCCTGACCGAGAGGAGTCGTTACTGGAGCGTTGAACTGGTTCTTGAAATACGACGGAGCCCAGAACAGGAAGAACCACCACACTCCGTCGGTGAAGAATTTGCCTACAATGAATGCCCAGGTCTGCCTGTAACCGAAGCACTTCAGCATAGGTATTGACTTCTGCGCAGCCAGCGCCGCCTTTTCCGCAGCCTCGGCAGCATCGTCCTGATGAATATACTCCAGTTCCGATCCGTTTACCTGTTTGCAGCACTCGGGTTTCTCATACATGAATACCCAGAAGAACATCCAGATGAATCCGAGACTGCCTATTATTATGAATGCCATCTCCCATCCGAACTTCATTGCGAGCGGCGGTATGCACAGAGGAGCTGCAAGAGCGCCTACGGACGCGCCGGAGTTGAAAATGGATGTTGCAAATGCGCGATCTTTCTTAGGGAAATATTCTGCAGTCACCTTTATCGCAGCAGGGAAGTTTCCTGCCTCACCGAGCGCGAGGATGCCGCGGCACAGGAGGAAGAGATAAACGGAGGTCGTGGAAATTGCGAGAGCTATATTGCTTCCGGCTTCGACAGCCTTGAGGGCAGTTGCAGACTCTACGCCATCTGTCAGCAAGGCTGTGCCCCAACCGCAGGCTGCATGCAGACAGGCTCCGAAAGACCACACTCCTATGGAAATCAGGAAGCCTTTCTTCGTGCCCATCCAATCCACGAATTTGCCGGCGAAAAGACAGGCTATTGCGTAGAAGATCGAGAAAAATGCCGTGATTGTACCGTAATCGGCATCCGTCCAATGGAACTCCGGTTTGATAAAGTCCTCGTAAGTCAATGACAAGACCTGGCGGTCGAGATAATTTATTGTGGTTGCCACAAAAAGCAGCGAGCAGAGCCACCAGCGCCAATTTGTCATCAGTTTTTTGTTTGTGCTCATATTTATTTTTTGGTTTTGATGAATGCAAACGATTGTATTATGCAAAAGTAAATAAATTATTTGAATTTACGAAGTTTTATTAATATTGCTTTAATGGCTGTATTTTCGACATTTTGCACAAAATTGGCAGGATTTGGACAAAATTAATATCGTTTTAGACAAGGGTGACAATAATATGATTGAAAGTGGCAGAGCGTTGGCGTATTAATTAATAACTTTGCATAAGTAAAACCACGTAATTTAGTAAGATGAAGACTGTAATCCTGACAATTGTACTTTCCGTATGCTTCATTAGCCCAGCATCATCGTACAATATAGGCGAGAGGAGTTCCGAAAAAGCCGGAAAAGAGATAAAAATACCTGATCCGCCTAAAGAGCACCCCAGGCTGTATATACGAGAATCCGAAATCTCGTCACTTCGAAAAAAAATTGAGCATCCCCAAGGAAAGAAAATAATCAATGCACTCGCTAAAGCCGGTGTGGACCGCAGTCCGGAAGAAGAGGCAAGTGAGAGAGACAGGGGCTTCAGATATTATGCCAAGATGAGGGGCGTAACTTCGCGTGCGCAACTCCATGCGCTGAACTATCTTGTAGATGATGACAGGAAAGAGGGGCGTACGGCTGTTGAAGAAATGCTCGATACACTTCGCAAGACCAATTTCGGGGTGAAAAATGACTTGTCACGCGCAAGCGGAAGCATGTTGATGGTCGGCGCTATAGTATATGACTGGTGCTACGAGCTTATGACAAGCGAGGAAAAATCCGCATATATAAAGGAGTTCATCAGAATAGCCGGGACAATGGAGTGCGGCTATCCTCCAAAACGTAACGAAGCGATAGCGGGACATAGTTCGGAGTGGATGATTATGAGGGATATGCTGTCTTGCGGTATAGCCATCTATGATGAATATCCCGATATGTATAATTACATAAGGGAAATGCTTGCCCAAGACTATATTCCCGTAAGAAATTTTATTTATAAAGGAAAAAACTATCATCAGGGTACGAGTTACGTAAACGTTCGCTTTGCAAACGATTTGTTCTGCACCTGGATACTCTCTAAGCTTGGAGCAAAGAGTCTTTTCGTTCCGGAACAGCAATATGTGATGTATGATTTCATTTACAGGAGGCGTCCTGACGGGCTCGTCCTACCTTCCGGAGATGAAAACCATATACGGAGCGGCTGGAAATCCTATGCGCTTCCGAATATGCTTGCGTCAAGTTATTATGGAGATTCTTATCTTGCCTATGAATTCGAACGCAAGCAGGGGCTTGAGCCGCATTGCCTGATCTTCGCCCTCCTTTGGAGAGACTTTGAATTGAAGGCTACGCCTCCCGATGACCTTCCTCTCTCGATGTACAGCGGAACACCATTCGGCTGGATGCTTGCCCGTACATCCTGGGGAGATGACAGCGTCATAGCGGAGATGAAGATAAATGAAAACTTTGTCGGCAACCACCAGCATCTTGACGGAGGTTCTTTTCAAATATATTATAAAGGTCCACTGGCTCTGGATTCCGGTCTGTATCAGGGAACGGGGGGCGGTTACAATAGTGCTAACAACAAAAATTACACAAAAAGAACTATAGCCCACAACTCGATTCTTGTGTATGATCCGGATGAGGTTTTCGAAACTTATAATTACGGAGGGGAGGACAGGACTGCAACTGCGGCAAATGACGGGGGGCAGAGGATGCCCGGAAAAGGCTGGGACACCTGCCGTTCTTTTGAAGAACTCTTGGGAGAGGAGTACACGGTCGGCAAGGTCATTTCTCACGCTTTCGGTCCTTCTTCACAGAAACCCGAATATACATATCTAAAAGGCGATATTACCAAGGCGTATTCCGCAAAAGTAAAAGACGTGAAGCGTTCATTCGTGTTCTTCAATCTGAAGAATACGAAAGTTCCAGCCGCAATGGTGATTTTCGACCATGTGGTCTCTTCCAATCCCGATTTCAGAAAGTTCTGGCTTCTTCACTCCATAGAGGAGCCTGAAATTTCAGATAATTCTTTCACGGTGAGAAGAACGCTTGACGGCGACAGCGGTATGCTGAAATGTGACATACTCCTGCCGGATAATCATAATGTTGAAAAAATCGGGGGAAAAGGCAGGGAATTCTGGGTGTTCGGAACAAACTATGAGAGTTATCCGACCATGAATCGTCCCGACATCGCAAAGGAATATGGACAATGGAGAGTTGAAGTCAGTCCTTCAAAAGCCGGTACGGAAGATTGTTTTCTCAATGTCATCCAGATAGCCGACAATGATTGCAGGGATCTGCATAGGGTCTCGATGCTGCGGGGAAACATCGTCACAGGCGCACAGATAGCCGACAGGGCTGTGCTCTTCAGCCGTAACGGTGAAATTATTTCTGAAGGATTCGATTTTGAGACAGACAGAAAGCTCTCAATCCTTGTGACTGATCTCAAGCCCGGTAAATGGACGGTGAGGACGGGAGCTAAAGTTATCAGGAAAATTACTGTCAAGAGCGAAGAGATCTCCTGCTATATTACACTTGACGCGGGTAAATATTATTTTTCATTATAGAACATGCTAAACAAGTTTATTTCATTTGCGTTATTTGCCTTGTTCGCTTTTTCCTGTACGGTGGAAGAGCAGGCTCGATATGTCAAAGGAAATCCCGATGACGTGAAGCCGGTTCAGAAGACCGGAGACAACACACTCATAGATACCAGAGTGTTCAATATCATCAATCTTGATTATCCCGGAATGGAGGCTGTGAAAGAGTGTCATTCCGCCGGTAATGAATACGGAGCGGCGGCTGCACTTTTGGACTACTACCGGGGCAGGGGTACTGTGGACAATATATTTGTCGATTTGCTTTCACCTCTTGTCAATGAAGCCGAAATAAGCATGGCGAATCAGGCTTCAAAGGAGGGAGGATATAGATTCTACGTCAGAAACTATCAACAGAGCGACAACGGGGATAACGGCTATCCGCAGTATTGGTCCTTTGCTGCCGGGGATGGCGGTATCAACTGGGATTTCACTCCCGAGGGGATTGTGGATCAGGAATGGGGCTACCAAAAGCAGCGCCTTCAATGGATGCTAACGCAGGCGATGGTCTACAAGAGCACTTCCGATGAGAAGTATATCAAGGCCTGGATAGACATATACGGCAATTGGATGAAGACGTTTCCTTGTCCGGAGGGGAAGGTGGCAAGCGACAATATTGTATGGTTTGACCTGCAGGTTTCGGAAAGATTGCGCGACCTGCTTTCGGTATTCGAATATTACAAGCAGAGTGTGAATTTCACGCCTGAATGGTTGTCCAAAGTCCTGTGCTCGATCTATGATCATACGGAAAGTATAAAGAATAATCCTTACGGTGACGAAACGAGCAACCACAGGCTGGCGCAGTACCAGTCACTGACAATGTCCGGCATACTTATGCCCGAATTCAAAGGTGCCGGATCGTGGCTGGACTATGGCGCCAAGGGTATAAGTTCAAGTCTGAAGACTCAGTTCAATGAGGACGGGGTGCATAACGAGCTGGACCCGAGCTACCATACAGGGGTTCTGGATGACTTCATAGGCATTTACAAACTTGCAAAGGCGAACGGAAAGCTGGACAAGTTTCCTTCAGACTACGTGAGCTGTCTGCACAAGGCAGCAAGATTCGTTATGGATATAGTCTATCCCGACTATACCATAGATAATTATAATGACACGAGAAGCGGCTCTTCTTTTACAAAGAGAGTCACGCTCCGCAATCTCAGGTCTTATTCGTCAATGTTCCCGGAAGATAACGAGCTGCTTTATACTTCAAGCGAGGGGCTGCGGGGTAAGGAGCCTTCGAGCGATCCGGCAATATATCCCGTATCCGGATACTATATGTTCCGCAATGGCTGGAATACAAACTCCATGATGCTTGTCCTGAAGAACAATTACAACCCGCACAATAAATGGCATTGCCAGCCCGATAACGGTACTGTGTGCCTTTGGAACAGGGGACGCAGATTCCTTCCCGATGCAGGAGTCTTTTCTTACGGAGGCACGTACGAGACAAATAAATTGCGCGAGGCCTATCGCAGCACCAATATGCACAATACGCTTATGAAAGGTACCCAGTCTATTGCGGACGGCTTTATGAAAGGCGTCTTCAACACAAGTGGCAAGGGTGACGGATATGAATATGTAGTGAGCAGCAATGACTCTTATGCCGACCTTTCGCACCGCAGAGCCGTATTTTTCGTCGACAAGACTTTCTTTGTCGTTGTCGATGAGGGTTACGGGCAGGGGAGCGGCTTCACGGTGAACCTGAGCTGGAATCTCTGTGCAGGAAAAGACGACGTTGTCATAGACGATGCCATCCCGGGTGCATACGGAGCTCATACAGTATTCTCCGACGGCAATAATATGCTTTTCCGTACTTTCACGGAGACTGCCGAAGCTTACGCGGCAAGCAACAGCACCAACTATTATTCGGATATAATTAACCAGCGTACCCAAAGACGCTATTACCGTGTAGGTATCGCAAAGCAGCTAGGTCTTGCGGCAAGGTACATTACAGTGATTGCTCCTTTCAAGGACGAAACGGAGTTTGCCGCCAGTGACATATCCGCGGAATTTTCCGATAATACGGAAGGAGTTGCCGGAACTTTTCACGAAAAAGGAGTGTCGCTCAAGGTGAAATTCGGGAAAAATACTTATAAACTTTCGTACAAACTTTAGATATGGAAAAGAGAGTAAATACAATTATCCTTTTCATGGCGGCTCTGATTGGTATATTTGCTTCATGCAATAAAACGGAGCAGACCAAGGACTTCCGCCTTTATTATCCGGGCGTTACGGACATAGGCCCGTCAAGCAATCTCAATGTAAATCCTTCGTGGTACGGCGATACCCCAAGCGATTTTATTATAAGCGGAATTACACTTGACGGCAATAATTACACTACGGACTGCTTCACTGTTGACTCCAAGAGCGGTATAGTATCTATTCACGATACGGGCAAACTTCCTCTGGGCTTGTACGCTATAAGTATAGAGTGTAAATCTTCAGGGAAAAAATACTCTTTTAGAGATGCCATAACGGTAAAAATGATGAGAGCTGTTCCCGAGGGGATTTCTGTGGAGCCTAATCCTTTGGAAGTCAAACTTGCAGATATCGTGTCTGAGTCGGGAAACACCGTACTTCCAAGAGCTCAAGTCAAGACGCTGGGCGAGCATATATCAATTACGGCATATAGGATTTGCGGAGTCAAATGTGACGGGGTAGCGGTCCATGACTACTCCAAGTTGTTCAGAATATCACAAAAAGGTGAAATATCCATAATAGAGGACAACAAGGACTTCGTTGCAGGCGTTTACAGCCTTGACCTCAAACTGAATACATTTGTGGCGGGAGATGACTCTTCCGAAGGTATTTTCGAGAATGCCCTCACTATCAATATCACTTCGGCCCCTGTGAGTATCACTTACTCTCCGGAAACAGGGCGTGCGGAGGCGGGACAGGAGTTTGTCTCTCCTGTTCCTGTCGTCGAAGGCTCGAAGAAAGGTCTGTGTTTCACCCTTAAGTCCGTCACACCCGAAGGCGCTCCCGTAACGCTTGATGCCGGCACGGGCGTCATAAGCGTAGCGGCAGGCAATACTCTTAATGTAGGGGAAGTGCTGAAAATTTCCCTGACTGTCGCAAACGCTTACGGCTCTGCAGATTTCGAGGAGGCCTACAAGATGCTTGTAGTCGCCTATATAAAGCCTGTTTCCGATTTTTCATATTCCGGAATCGGAGACGTTTATCAAGGCTCTTCATTCTCCGTAGCCGTAGGGAAAATCGAAGGTGACTTCGTTTCCTACTCCTTTGCCGAGCCTCTGCCCGATGCCCTGTCCGAGCTTAAAATAGATGCCGAGACCGGTAAAATATATGCAGACAAGAACAACAATATCCCCGTAGGGGAATATAAAGTAAAGGTGAAGGCGGAGAATACAAAGAACTCGATGATTGCCGAATGTGCTTTCTCCGTAATCAAGAATCCGTATATATTCACCTTCTTCAGATATGGAAACAACCTCGGGCTCTCTCCCGAGGCGGACTATGCCGATCAGTTCAGAATAAAATCCGAAGACGGCTCTCTTACAATACCTGTTGCCGGGAGCGATATTCCGGCGGGAGTCCCCGTAAAATGGGAGCTGCACAAGACTTGGTGCAGGGCGGAAGTGACTATCGATGAATCCACAGGCGAATTGAAAGTGTCGTATTCCAAGAGCAGGATGACGGACTTTATAACAGTGAGTGTCAAGGTGGGCGGTGACTCCGATGCCGCGATTACAATTGAAAAACCTGTATTCTTCAATCATGTTATCTCCAATATGGCAGCAGGTATTTCCGGCGGCGTGACAATACTTTACTCTCCGTTTGTCTTCTGCTGTAATCCTAAAAACGGAGGCCGCTCCGTAGCCCCCGTAATTACAGGTTCCGGCTACGAGCAGGGCAATTTCTCTATGGACTACCGCAGGACATTCAACTATTTCAATTTGAACGGACCTGAATCCCATAAGGGAGGTCAGCCTTCCGCCAAGGGCTTCCTCTTCACTCTTTGGGGAGCATACTTCGCCAGCCAGGGCAAGCCTGTCAATACGGGCTCACGTGACCCTATGTCATATTTCAGCGGTGCTGAAGCGGCAAGGCTCGGATATGTGGACCAGACTGATTTTGCTGTTGTCATCAATCCTGACAAGTTCCGGGACGATGCCGGGTATGCGAATGGAGTCTTTTCAGGGCAGATTATATTCGGGAAAGGCACGGGCGATCCTGCCAAGGCATACAACAAAAACGGAGATTTCCCGATTATTATATGGTTTGACACCAAATTCTAATAAGATATGAAAAGAATATATATACTGTTGGTTTCGATTTTACTCCCGCTTTCCGCGTACGCACAGAACATTATCACCGGAGTGGTTACTGATGAGTCCGGTGAAGGGATGATCGGCGTAGGGGTAGTGGAAAAGGGCACTTCCAATGGTGTGGAGACAGATGCCCAAGGCAGATATTCCATTACTGCCAAGCCAAACTCGATACTGGTATTTACTTACATAAGTTACATCAGCCGGGAGATAGCCGTTGCCGGCAAAAAAGAGATTGATGTGACTCTCCTTCCGGACAACAAAATTCTTGATGAAGCAGTCGTCATAGGATATGGAACAGTCAAAAGAAGTGACCTTACAGGCTCTGTTTCCTCTGTCAGCGAGAAGAGTCTTCGCAATTACAAGTCCAGTACGGTAATGGAAGCCCTCGGAGGTCAGATAGCAGGTGTGAATATCACCGCATCCGATGGTACGCCAGGCGCCGGCTTTGATGTCAAAATTCGTGGAGTAGGCACAGTTAACGGCAGTTATGCCCCTCTTTTCATTGTGGACGGATTTGAGGTGGACAATATCGACTACCTTGCCAATCAGGATATAAAATCCGTCGAGGTTCTTAAAGACGCCTCCGCATCTGCCATTTTCGGTGCAAGAGCTGCCAATGGAGTTATACTCGTGACGACAAAAGAAGGCAGGGAGGGAAAAGCCCAGATTACATATAATGGTTCGGGGAGTTTCAGAAAGCTGTCGAAGAGACTGGACGTGCTGAGCCCTAAGGATTTTGTGGACTTGCAGATGAATGTGAACCCTGCAAGATACGCCACGACATACTATAAACCGGGCAATGACGAAAACGGTAATCCCTACAAGTACCAGTCGCTCGCTGACTACGAAAACGTCAAAGGGATAGATTGGCAGGAACAGGCATTCAGGACCACCTGGTCCCAGAACCACGATATAAGCCTCTCCGGAGGGCAGAAAGGCAGCAGCTATGCCTTTTCATATACCCATTTCGACGAGACCGGTATTTTCAAGAACAGCGGTTTCCGGAAAGATGCGGCAAGAGTGAAAGTGAGCCGTACAATAAGTTCCTGGCTTAAATTCAGCGGCTCGGTCAATTATACCCGTTCGGACAGATACGGCACGGGAACAGGAGGAAGCATGCTTGCCAATCTGCTGAGATACCGTCCCACGGGAGGTCTTAGCACCACGGACTACGACCTTCTCCATACTATGTATGACCCTCTGTCCCTGACGATGTCGAACTTCGACTCAAACAGGGTGAATCCTCTGCTTCAGGCGGAGGCTATAGATCAGAACAGAGTGGACGACCAGTGGATAGTCGGAGGTACTTTTACGGCAACGATTGCGAAGGGGCTTACTTTCAAATCGACCGGAACATATAATATGAACTACCGCAGGCAGGATTCTTTCTATGGGAGCAACTCCAGTCAGGCATATAGGGCAGGGGCTCCTTACGGTCAGAGCCAATTCTACAAGATAAGCCGCATCTCAATAAGTAACGTGTTCACTTACAACAAAAGCTTTTCACGCAAGCACAAGACCGAGCTTATGGTAGGAGAAGAAAGTGCAGACTATTCTTCCGAGTATTTGCTGGGACAGGCAAAAGACTTTCCTTTCGATAATCTTGGCGTACATAACTTAGGTCTCGGAGCGAAGCCGAGCCTTGTCAAGTCTTCGAGGGAGGAGAATAGCAGACTGTCGTTTTTTACACGCGCATTCTACAATTACGATGAACGCTTCATGCTGACTGCGACTATGCGGGCGGATGCTTCGACCGTATTCTCCAAAAATCACAAATGGGGTTATTTCCCGTCATTTGCGGCAGCGTGGAATATTGCCAAAGAAAAATTCATGAAGAATTTCAACGGCGTTTCCATGATGAAGCTCCGCATAGGCTGGGGCACTGTAGGTAATGACCGCATCAGCAACTACCTTTCAATGGACCTCTATACTCCAAGTAAATACGGAGTGGGGCAAACTCAGATTACTGTACTCAATCCTAAACAGATAGCCAATACAGAGCTCAAATGGGAAGGCTCCATGACTACGAACCTCGGCCTGGACCTCGGCTTTTTCGATGACAGATTCACTTTGACTGCGGACTTGTTCCGAAAAGACACCAAAGATTTGCTTTTGGCGCAGAACCTTGCTTATGTCACCGGATTCGAGTATCAGTGGCAGAATATAGGCAAGATACGCAATGACGGCATAGAGTTGTCGCTCAATTCGGTGAACTTCAACAAGAGGCACTTCTTCTGGTCCACCACGTTCAACATTTCGTTTATCAGAAACAAACTTATATCCCTTCAGGACGGGACACCATACCTCCTGTCTAGGACGGGCTTCAATTCCAACTTCAATAACTACGACTATATCGCAAGCGTGGGGTCTGCCTTGGGTGATATGTACGGATACTTGTTCGACGGAGTCTATCAATATGATGATTTCAATATTACTCCGGGCGGCGGTATGCGCCTGAAAGACGGGGTGGCAGACATAAGTTCGCACGCCGGTACAGCCGTCAAGCCCGGAATGGTGAAGTATAAAGATATAGACGGAGACGGCATAATAACAAGTGCGGACAGAACCAAGATAGGTAACGGTCAGCCTGACTGGTACGGCGGACTTACGAACAGTTTCAATTTCTATGGCTTCGATTTGAGTTTTATGCTTCAGTTCTCCTACGGGAATGACATATACAACGCTACCCGTATGTTCTGTACCCAGAGTAAGGAGGAGAGGGTGAACTCTCTTGCTGAAGTGGCTGACCGCTGGACTCCGACCAATGCCTCAAACAAAGTGCCGGCATATAACGGATATGTAAGCAGCGAGCTCTACTCCCGCTTCATAGAGGACGGTTCTTTCCTGAGGCTCAAGAACGTGACATTCGGATATGCCCTGCCTAACAGAATAAACAGGGCTTTGCACCTGTCCAAACTCAGGGCTTATGTCATGATGCAGAACTTGTTCTGCCTTACTTCCTATAGCGGCTACGATCCCGAGGTCAGCATGAAGAACTCTCCGCTTATGCCGGGATTCGACTGGGGGGCATATCCAAAGAGCCGCACTTTCACTTTTGGTGTTGAACTTCAATTCTGAAAAAGTCATGAAGATAATTAATTTAGCATATACGGCGCTCGCTTTCTGCCTCTTGTCCTCCTGCTCTCTGGATGAGAAAAGTTATACCGAGATTGAGAAAAACAAGTATATGAATAATGCCACAGAGGCACAGACTGTACTTAACGGTATATACCGAGACCTTTGCTCCGACTCTATGTACGGATACTATCTGTCATTGTATTTCACAATTCCGACAGATCTGGCAAAGGTGGAAGGCTCTCAGATTACCAATTTCCGGAATGTCCCTTCCAATTCATACACCAGCACCGAATCGTCCGTACAGGATGCCTGGGCTTCTCTTTATTCGGCAATTTACGATGCAAACGATTTTCTGGAAAGGCTTTCCGGAAAAATAGACAATTTCTCCGATGCGGATAAGCCTCTGGCTGCAATATACCTTGCCGAGGCAAGAGCCTTGAGGGCCTTGTTTTACTTTGAACTGCTTCGCTGGTACGGGCATGTAGCGCTGATGAAGGATACGGAGCAATCGAAACAGCATCCTTCGACTTTTTCCCAGGCAGAGCCCGAAGAAGTGTTCCGATTTATCGAAGCGGATCTTAAGTACGCAGTATCCGTCTTGCCTTATGCGACGGAGGATAACGTAAGACCTGATAATAAGTTCCGTTTCTCCAAAGGCGGTGCCCTTGGTCTTCTGGCGAAAGTATATGCAACTTGGGCGGGTTTCCCAGTTCATGACACAAGCAAATGGGCGGAATGTGCCGCCGCGGCAAGAAGCCTCGTAGAGTCGGGAAAGCATGGGCTTCTTGACGACTATGAGCAACTTTGGGTGAACTCGTCAAACAGCATGTGGGACCCGAAGGAGAGCCTTATTGAAGTCAGTTTCTATTCTCCTTCGATCACGGGGGACAAAACTTTTGATTCAAGCGGAAGAATGGGCAAGTGGAATGGCGTTATCGCTGCCAATGGGGCGCTTCCAAGCGGGCGTGTTGCCGGCAACTGGAGAGTCGTTCCCACATTCGCTGCAAATTGGAAGGACTACGCCCGGGACAAGAGATGGGCAGTCTCGATTGCAGACTATCAGTATCGCGCCAAAGAAGGCAAGCAGTCTGTTATAACATATATGGACGGAGCTGTCAAGAAAGAGGGAAATCTCGAAATGGCGGTTGCAGACGGAGCCTCATCCGCTCTGCGCCAGCAGTGCAACAATAACCTCACTCCCCGTAAATGGGATATAGCGACTTATGCCAAGGAAGAGAATCAAATAACAGATGCAGACCGTTCCAACACTAATTGGTATATACTGCGATATGCAGATGTGCTGCTTCTCTATGCAGAGGCACTGAACGAAGTGAACCAAGCTCCGACAAGCGCGGCTTACAAGGCTTTGAATATGGTCCGCCGCAGGGGATTCGGGCTTCCCGCAGCTTCGCCTTCGACCCTCTGCGACATTGAGGAGGGGCTCGATTACCAGTCATTCTCCAAGGCTTTGCGCGACGAGCGCGCATACGAACTCGCTTTTGAAGGACAGCGTCGTCAGGACCTTACAAGGTGGGGAATATATTACGAGACTATACACAATACCTATTTGGGACTTGCAGACTGGCATGAGGCTGCCCCTGACTACTATGTTTGCGGGCAATATACAATTGAAGGCAAAAACGAGCTTCTTCCCATTCCCCAGAGGGATATGGACATGATGCCTAAATTCAAGCAGAACAAAGGGTGGGAATAACTGAAAATATATAGAATTATGATAAAGCTTATTTTATTATCACTTGCGGCAGTCTTCTCCATGACTGCCTGCTCACAACAGAAGATGGCGGAGCTCATTAAAAATGATCTGGATGTCGCCGGGCAACATCTCGGCAGTTTTGCCGCGCGTTTTGATACTGTTGCCGCCACACCGCGTTCGTGGAACGGGACAAAGTACACTACAATTTCGCCTTCCGACTGGACTATAGGCTTTTTTCCGGGCACACTTTGGCTCTATTACCAGCTTACAGGGGACAAAAAATATGAGGCTCTGGCAGAAAAATATACAGCCCGCATTGCCGGGAATGAAATCCGCACAGACACCCACGATCTCGGATTCATTATATTTTGCAGTTATGGCAAGCAGCAGGAAGTCAAAAAGGACAGCTGCTCTGCCGCTATGGTCATCGCTGCGTCAAAATCACTCGTCTCGCGTTTCGACCCCAAAATAGGTCTCATACGTTCCTGGGATTTCGGGGACTGGAACTATCCGGTCATCATAGACAATATGATGAATTTGGAGATGCTTTTCTGGGCAAGTGAGTACACGGGAGATTCCACATACAGGAATATAGCCATAAAACATGCTGACAGGACTCTCGAAAACCATTTTCGAGCTGATAATACCTGCTATCACGTTGTAAGTTACAATAACGATGGCACTGTCGAATCCAAGGGGACTTATCAGGGCTATTCCGATGACTCCGCCTGGGCTCGCGGACAGGCTTGGGCCTTATACGGCTACACTATGTGCTACAGGTACACAAGGTATGAGCGTTATCTGCGTAAAGCCGTCGAGGTGGCGGAGATGATAATGAATTTGAAGGATATGCCGGAAGACCTTGTTCCCTACTGGGATTATAATGCGCCGGGCAAGCCCGATGTCGCACGCGATGCTTCGGCTGCCGCCATAAGCGCATCTGCTCTTTTTGAGTTGAGCTCCCTTACATCCGACGGGCATTCGCAACGCTACTTCAAATATGCCGAGGATATACTCCGTTCCCTCTCTTCGGACGAATATCTCGCCGCTCCCGGGGATAACGGGGATTTCATACTCAAGCACTGCACGGGAGCGGCGCCGTTCAAGAGCGAAGTGGATGCCCCTCTCGTATATGCCGACTACTATTTCCTTGAAGCAATCAAGAGATATTTACAGGAAACAAAATAAACAAAAAGCATTTTATATTATGATGAATACATTAAAAACTGCGCAGGAGTATCAGTCTCCGGTGATTGAGTGTCTCGTCGAATGCGGCACTTCTTCGGTGATCTGCGCTTCCGGCACAGAAGCCGGGACAGAGTCCTTTACCAACGAAAATTCATTTGATTGGGGGATATAGATATGAAGACAATTAAATATTTTGCAATATCATTGCTTGCAATGGCAGGCGCATCATGCGCAAAAGAGGCTTATGTCGGGGATGTGTCTTCAAAGCTGAAGCTTACTTTCAACGTGGAAAACGAAGCCGCCACCAAGTCTTTCCTTGAATCCAGGCAGGTGAAGTGGTCTGAAGGAGACGCTGTAAATATCTACGACGATATTGCGGGTAAACTTACAGAGTCCTTCACGATTGTTTCCAACAAGGTCAGCGCAAATGTGTCGGCAGGAGCGACAAAGTTCTTCTCTCTCTACCCGTACGACAAAAATTCCGAGTTTGCAGAGAACAAAATTACCACAGTACTGCCCGCGAAGCAGAGGGCGAAAGCGGGAAGTTTTGCAAACGGAGCAAATGTAGCTGTGGCATATACTGAAATTTCCAGCCCCTCTCTGACATACGCCAATTTGGGCACTCTCGTTAAATTCACTCTTGATGAGGATGATGTGCAGTCGGTAAACTTCCTCGGACGCTCGGGTGAGGCAGTTGCCGGCAAGGTTAAAATCGATTATAATGGCGGAAATCCTACTTATGAAACGCTTTCGGCAGAAACTTCAGTTGAACTTTCCAATTCCGACAAGTCTGCCCTTGCAAAAGGCGGGATATACTATATGGTGGTTCTGCCGCAGACTTTTTCCAAAGGAATTTCCCTTATCTTGACAAAAACTGACGGCACTTTTGCCGTGAAGAGTTCAAGCGCATCAGTGAATTTTGCCCGTAACGAAATTACGGATCTCGGTACAATCTCGGGACTGAGCTTTGCCAAAGACCGCTATGCCCTTTATCAGGCAGGTATGACACTCAGTATCGGAGGCGTTGATTTCAGCAAGGCAGTAAACGGTGATGCCAAGCTTGTCAAAAGTTCAGAGAACGGAGCAAATATTATAGCTACCATTTCAAATCATCCCGGAGTGTACTTTCTCGACGACGATGCGAATACGGGTTTCAATATGGAAGCGGAAAAAACGCTTGTAAGCACAGGCAATACCGCTATTTTCAGCAGAAATGCAGATACGCGCGTAAAGCTTAAACCTTATTCCAAGAGTTCTATAAGCATTACAGCTGGGACCTTTGCCGTTGAGAGGATAGACTTCGACCTCTCCGAGATTGGGGCGAAACTCTCGCATAACACAAAGGCGACTTCCGATATCGATAATATTATTTTCGAGGACTGCGTGTTCCATTCACTCTCCAGACCGCTTATTAACACTGGCAAAAGTGTGAGTTCGGGGATCTCCGGCATCACTTTCAACAAGTGCAGGTTTTTCCCCGAGGCGAATGCAAATTTCGTGAGTTATAATGATAGCGAGGTTCTGTATAAACTCAATAACTTTACTTTTACGAATAATGTCGTATGCAGCGGCAAACCAATCCAGATAACTTCGCTTATCCACTATAAGGACGCAGTGGTAGATTATTCTTCTGCCGGTGCTGAAGTATGGAATACGAAAGTCAATGCCTCCCATAATATATTCTGCAATGTGCTTGCAAAGAGCGGCTATATACATCTATATTCGGTTAAGCATGAAGAGGATGCATGCATTATGAAACACAATGTTTTCACCGCTTCCGAGAGCACGGCTTTGGCGGGTTCCTGCTTTGCGCTCTACGATAAGAAGCTCGATATGACAGAGAAGGGCAAATTCGTCCGCGTACGGGACGGTGTATATGACACTTCTTTCCTTAGTAAACTGAAACCTTCCTTTAATCCTAAAAAATATTATGACTCAGGAGAGACTACCCTGTTCAGGAAAATGTTCGATATTAAAGGAGCACCGTCTGCAGTATTTGAAACTTCAGACCTTGCAACTGGTTCTTTCGTTATGAAAGAAGGGTATAAACAGTTTGGTCCTCAAGAATAATTGATTTGTTATGAATAATAGCTGTCGTCTTGTATCGCTGCTGCTCGCCCTTACCTCCCTTGTGCCTGCCTCTGCATATACGGTGCAGGCACGGGAGAGTGAGGGCAAGCCAAAGGTGTTTGACTTGTTGAATCTTGAAATAAGCAATGCCGATTCTCTCGTCGGGTACTTCCGCTCCCGTCAGGCAGATTCCCGGAGGGCGGTGGTCCTGCCCGGCTTCAAGCCCACATCTACCATATCCTTGCAGGAGCAGAAGTGGGCGGATGAGGGCATGGAACATAAGTTTTTTGTCCACTCGGGCTACCAGCCCTCATATTTTTACGGAGATGACATTGACTGGCAATTCTGGCCGGTAAAAGACAATGAACTGCGCTGGCAGCTTCACCGTATGAAATGGTGGGTGCCTATGGGCAAAGCCTACAGAAACAGCGGCGATGAAAAATATGCCAAGGAATGGATGTACCAATACAGGGATTGGATAGCTAAGAACCCTCTCGGGAATTATATTTCTACGGCAGGCCGCAAGATGATTAGTGCCGATAATATGTATTGGGCTTGGAGGCCCTTGGAAACAAGCCATAGGATTGAGGATCAGATAAGGCAATTCATGCTTTTTCTGCCGTCCCCTCTTTTCGACGGAGAGTTTATATCCGAATTTCTTGTCAATTATCATCGTCATTGCGAACATATAATGGCGCATTTCTCCGCCCAGGGCAATCATCTGCTTTTTCAGGCGCAGAGACTCCTTTATGCTTCAGTATTTTTCCCCGAGTTCAAAGATGCGAAAAGATGGCGCGAGACGGCTCTCAAAATACTCAATGACGAGATTTCCCGCCAGGTCTATAAAGACGGAGTCCATTATGAACTTGACCCGCACTACCATGTCGCAAGTATAAATATATTTTATGCCGCACTGCAGATATGCCATACCAACGGTCTTCAAGGAGTGTTTCCGGACACTTATGCCGAGACGGTGCACAATATGATAAGGCTTGTATATAATTGGTCTTTCCCGGATTTGACTTCTCCCCAGTTCTCGGATTTTCACGGACAATATAATATGCCCCCTCTATACTCGGCCTGGAGAGATGTATTCTCCGATGACGGAATGATAGCCCGGCTCGCGACGGACGGAAAGGAGGGGAGTGTCCCCGATTACCTCTCGAAGGCATTCGAAATAGGAGGATTCTATTGTTTGCGTAACGCCTGGGACAAGGAGGCGACGGTTATGATAGTCAAGGCAGGACCGAAAGGGGAGTGGCATAATCAGCCGGATAACGGTACTTTCGAGTATTGGAGAAAGGGGAGAAACTTCTTTCCTGATTCGGGAGCATACGTTTATGGGGGAGATTCGTCCGTGAATGAGCAAAGAGCCTGGTTTCGCCGTACTTCCGTGCACAACACTCTCACTCTTGACGGCAAAAACATAATTTTTGAGGATTCGCGTCTTTGCTATTGGGAGGAGACTGATTCAAGCACAGTGATGTCTGTCCTGAATTGTCCTTATCCCGGCTTGTCGCATTTGAGGACAGTAAACTTCCATAATGACGGCAGGGTTTCCATAACAGATGAGGCTTACGGTCCTGCGCAGGGAGAGGTCGCGATACATTTTAACCTTCTTCCGTGTCCTCCGCAAGAGCAACTTGATAAAATGAGCGTATCCACCGCTTTCCCCGACGGGAACAACATAAGACTTCAGCTGAGTGCCCCCGAGGGGAGCGTAATGGAAAGACAGGAAGGCAGGGTATCTTATGCGTACCGCCAATTTGTCGAAAGACCGGCTTACAGGGTCAAAGCCTATAAGAAATCCGGCGAGACCCTTGTTTTCAGGACAGAGATAATTCCCGCAAAAGCTTTATGATTATGCTTAAACCGGACAACTGTCTCACATTGGCTGTAGGGTTATTCGCCTTGAACATTCCCCATAGTCTCGATGCTTCTTCAAACAAAAAAGCCATTATCCTTATAATGACGGATCAGCAGACGGCGTCGGCTATGAGTTGTATGGGTAACGAAGACCTCAGCACTCCGAACATGGACCGTCTTGCGGCCCGTGGGACGCTTTTCCGCAATGCTTATTGTACAGCTCCATTGAGCGGACCATCCAGAGCGGCTTTATTTACCGGTTGTTACCCTGATGAGTTGGGAATGATACGCAACGGCGCCCCTCTTCCAGATTCTCTCAAGAACACTACTTTGGGCTCGCTTGTCAAATCCGCAGGATATGAATGTGCATATGCCGGTAAATGGCATGTCAACGAGCCTTCCATACCGGATAAAATCTATGGCTTTGATAATATATACCCGCATAATGACATAGGTCTTGCCGAGTCCGTGGTGGATTTCCTGAGGAAAAAGCACGAAATTCCGTTTTTTCTTGTGGCATCCTTCGACAATCCGCACAATATCTGCGAATATGCAAGAGAGCAGAATCTTCCATGGGGCGAAGTGAAGAGTCCCGGGTCCTTGGACGAATGTCCGCAACTTCCTGCAAACTACAGGAGAAACACGGATGATGCGGATGTTATAATTATGGAAAAGGCGGCAAACTACAGTGCCTATCCTACGATAAGGTATTCTGATGAGCAATGGCGGAAATACCGCTACACTTACTACCGTCTCGTTGAGAAGGTTGATGCCGAAATAGGCAAGATAGTGGACGAAATAGACCGTCAGAATCTATGGGATGAGGCTGTCGTCATATTTACAAGCGACCACGGTGACGGTGTCGGCGCCCATCAATGGAATCAGAAATCAGCTCTTTACGAAGAGGTCGTCAATATACCTCTTATTGTTGCCGACACCGGCCGCTCTGCAGGAGGCGAAGTGTCGGATGCCATAGTCAGCAACGGCATAGACCTTTTTGAAACAATACTTGACTACGCCGATGTGTGTTCTCCGAGAAATAAAGGAATCTCCATACGTAAAGGCGGAAGGGATTATGCAATATGTGAAACCACATTTGACAAAGGCTCTACACGCGGCTGGATGCTTCGCACAAAGCACTTCAAGTATGTCCTTTACGATAAGGGAATATATAGAGAACAACTTTTTGCGATATCGGGGGACAAGGGGGAGACCGTCAATCTGGCTTATAAGCCCGAGTACAGGGAAGAGCTCTTGAAACACAGGAATATCCTGTATGAATGGATGATCAAGAACAAGGTAAGGACAAGTCGAAGGGATATTTGTGATGTGCCCGGAAAGTAATAAACCAAGAGATTTTATTGTTTTCGCTTGTGGCGCAGCTGCTCCGTGAGAGGATTCTTGACGGATAGAAATGGACCATTACTATATGAGGGACCGCCTTGTCTTTATACCTATTCGGGCTAAAAGATAGTTTTTTCAGTTTCTTTCGTTAAATTTGTCAGTGTGAGAAGATTGATTCTGATACTGACATTTTTTGCGCTTGTCCCCTCAAGTCTGTCGGCTGCAGGCTCGGATATGGTTTTCCGTCATCTTTCGGTGTCGGACGGTCTTTCGCAAAGTACTGTCAGGGCGATAGAAGGAGACCTCCTGGGTAATATATGGTTCGGGACGGGGAACGGACTTAATATGTACGACGGCTATGGTTTTACCGTTTACTACAAGGACGCTTCGGACTCGTCGTCTCTTGCCGACAACTCGATTTTTTCTCTGGAATTATCCTCCTCCGGTAAACTTTGGATAGGGACGTCCACGGGCTTGAGTTGCAGGAATTTCAATAGCGGTAAATTCATCAACTACAATATTCCGGGCGGAGACAGACAGGTGTTGGACATATATGAGAGTTTCGGAATTTTATATATTGCCACAGACAACGGACTCCTTTGCTTCGATGAGGAAAGCGGGTCTTTCGGGACTATAGAGGCTCTGGAAGGGCTCAAAAACATACGTTACATAAATATGTCCGATGCCGGACTTCTGATAGCGACCAATAACGGGCTCTATGTATATAACAAAGGGGAGAATGTATCGCTCTTTGAGGTACCGTCTTTCAAAGGTCTTGATATCTCGAGCATAGAACCTGTAAGCACGGGTTATTGGATCGGCACTCACGGGCACGGTCTGTTCAGAACGGATAGCGACTTCAATATAATACGCTTTTTCAGTTCTCACGGCAAGGATCATATCCCTTCCGACTACATACGCACTATGAATCTCGACTCTTACGGTCGTCTTTGGGTAGGGACTTATGACGGTCTCGCAATATATGACGACCTGTCGGGAACTTTCTCCGAATACACCCACAGTAAAAGCCCGGGCTCTCTTAGTCACAATTCCGTATGGTCCATATATACGGACAGCCAGAGAGGAATATGGATAGGGACCTATTACGGGGGCGTGAATTGGTGGAATAAGCAGGCGGATAAGTTCAGACTGGTGAATTTGGGCAATTCCGAAGGCAGGTATGCCTACGGATATATAAACTGCCTCACAGCCGCTTCGTCCTCCGTGTGGGCCGGGACCAATGATGACGGTCTGTTCCGATATGATTTGGAGAGCGGCTCTTTGACAAGGTTTTATTCCGGAAACGTAAGGACTTCCTCCGTCCCCATGTCAGACAATATAAAGTGTATTCTGGAAGAACCGGACGGAGATTTATATGTAGGGACACATCTCGGAGGCTTGTTGAAATTGAATCCTAAGACAAAAACAGCTTCCGTATATGGACTGAATAATATATCTCCTGTCTATAACGGTTGCTATTCCATCCTGGACAACAATGACGGGACGCTCCTCATAGGCTCCACTTACGGACTTTTCGTGTTCGACAAGAGTTCCGGAATATTCAGGCAGCACGAAAGTGTGAAATCCAACGAAAAACTTGCCGGATGTCTGGTGAGCAAACTCTTGCGCTGCAATGACGGCAGCATACTTGTGGGAACGAACTCCGGACTATATGGCATACCGAAATCAGGACAGGGAATTAAGGATTTTTCCGAAAAAGACATACGTATAGCCGGTGCCTGTGTATATGATATAATGCAGGATAGCTCCGGGACTTTATGGGTCGGCACTAATATAGGGCTACTGAAATCGGACGGAGAGAAATTGAACTTGTACACAACAGCGGACGGCCTTTCAAATGACTATGTTTTCGGCATTCTGGAAGATGAGTTCTTTTCCCTGTGGTTATCGACAGGCAAAGGTCTGTGCAGTCTTGACAAGACGAGGACATCCTTCAAAAAATACGAGCTTTCCGGAGGGACCCACCAAAATGAGTTTTCTCCAGGAGCGGCATGCAAGAATCCGGACGGATCGTTCGTGTTCGGGGGACTTAACGGGATGACCCTGTTCAAGCCTTTGGATATTTTCGACAACCCCTGGGTCCCCAAACCATACGTTTATGATATTTCCGTACTATACAACCAGCTCAAACCCCGCGGAGATGTGAATATAAGACGAAAGAATACGGGAGCGGTGTCCTCGGCGGAAATTTCCGTCAGAAACAATATATTCACTATAAAATTTACTGTCTCGAATCCTCTTTCAGAAGGTCACAACTCTTTCTCCTATCGTCTTGACGGCTTTGACGAGAACTGGTTTGATACTTCGTCAAGGGAAGTTACATATTCGAACATAAGACCCGGCAAATACGAGTTCCGTATAAAGGCGGCAAATAATGACGGGATATGGTCCAAGGAGGGAGACAAGGTAATTATCAATATTCTGCCGCAATGGTGGCGGACAAGCAGGGCTTTGATACTCTTCTTGGCAATTCTCACGGTGGCGCTATTCTTAATATACAAAAAATCCGGTGACCTGAAAGCGCGTTTGATAAACCGGAACTTAGGGGAAGACTCAGTGGAGGAAGAGCATATAGACGAAAACGAATTCCTTGCAAGGGCAAAGGAGATTGTACTGGCAAATATCGCCAATCCGGATTTTTCATCAGACGATTTTGCCGGAGCTATGTTTATGAGCCGTTCAAAACTCTATCTTAAGTTCAAGAACTCCGGAGAAGAGTCCGCTGCCCAGTTCATACGCAGGATAAGACTCGACAAAGCATGCGAACTAATCTTGCAGCAGAAATTTTCCGTTGCAGAAATAAGTGAAATGGTAGGCTTCAGTTCACCTTCGTATTTCTCTGCCATTTTCAAGAAAAACATGGGCTGCCTTCCTACGGAATACGTCAAAATGAGGAGCGATCAGCAATAATGATTATCGCGCTTTTTGCCTCACGCCCTCAAATTACCAATAATATAGTCGGTCCTGTTATAGTTAAAGATAATTGATGGCAACAAAATAAGTTTAAAAAGCACTTGATTTATTTGCAGAAAACGTTGCTGTCCGAGACAATTATTCCGGACAGCAGTAGAGCCACACTATAAATCTCATACGGTCGGAATGGTAAACTGTGGTAGAAAAAATAAAATTTCATCTTTTTATAAAATTTTCAAGATAGATGTGTAACGTTTTCATTGGTGCTTAGAAGGGTAAAATAACATAAAAAACACGCTTTAGGCAAAAAAAAGTTGGATAAATGTTTTTTTATTATTAACTTTGCCGGAGTTTTTTTATAGTAGTATAAATAGCAGAGTTCATACTTGACTATTTTTAACAATATTTATCGAATTCTGACAATTCTTGTCATCTTTCTGCCTAATAGTCCCCCATAGGCTTCGGTCTATATTTAGCAATTCTCATGATTCATATCAAATTAAGTATTTAATAAAATATTTTCCTAACAACTTTTTTAAAACAAACAAAGATGAAAACAAAATTATTAATTGCAATTGCAGGGTTAGTAGCTTTTGTTGGTTGCAACAAAAACGTAGAGACAGTCAAATCTGCGGAAAACACAGGAAAAGTGGCTTTTACAGTTTCTTTTGAAGCCGCTTCAGCTGTAAAGGCACCTCTCTCCAAAGCTATTCCTACAACTTCTTGGAGTAATGTAAAAACTCTTCAGTTTTTACTTTACGACGCCTCCGGGATTGTAAAGTATGCTTACCAGACAACTTCTATTCCTTCAGGAAATAAGACATTTACTTATACTGATGTTCCTGTAGGCACATATACTATAGTTGCCGTAGCCAACGCAAATCCTGCTCAGAACGTTACGACATTCGTGGGCGCTTCCGAAATGATGTGGAACAGTTTCAATGTTCGTGAGAAAAATGTGAATACATTGAAGATTCAACATAAAGCCGGACAATTTCCGACTTTCGCGCAATCATTGGCTCCTGCAAACAGTCCTTTCCTTGAACCTGGCGAAATATTTCTTGCAAGCCAAAACAATGTCGTTATAACCAACGGAGCGACAACTACGGTTAGCGGACTTAAGCTGAAACGTGAAGTTTCTATGCTCCGTACTCTTGTAAATGTTGACGATACAGATGCCGGCGTTAATAATTCAAGCACGGGGACTGACGGGGTAGACTGGACTCAAGACGTGTCTGTTATGATATATCGCCTTCCTGATTATATGCTTCCTATGCATGGCAACAATGGCGGTGTCGCTACGACATCAACAAAAACCAACATTTTAGTGTCCAACAGTGTATTTAAAACACAAAATCCAACTGACGGGTACGGTGCTGATAAAAACATTATTTCCGGCAATTTCAAGATGTGGAAAGATATTGTTGTCTACCCTAATGACAATGGACGTGCGGATACTGAGCTTACTAAAAACGCTAATTCAGAGCGTCAGTACTATATCGTAGTTTCAGCTAAAGCAAAAGCAGGTCATATTCTTGCAGACGGTACCAAATTATCGACTCCGACTACGATTTACTGGAGGGGCCTTGCCAAAGGAAAATTTGTCCCAAATACAATCCGTGAGGTTAAACTTACCCTCAAGTCCGGAGGTCAGAAAGAAGTTCCTTCAGAGCCAGGACAGGAAGGCGGTCTGAAAGTGGAGATGGGTGAGCTCATTCCTTGGAATGCTGCAATAACAGAAGAATCTCTCATACTTTAGTACGTAACGGTATTTTCCTTAGAGGGCATCCCCCTCTAAGGAATTTATAAATATTTGGAAAATATTTATTTTATGTACGAAAACTAAGTAAAATAAAACAAGAAATAAAAAAGCTGATGAGAAACCACAAACTTCTCATAACGATCACCATCTTGCTATCTGCGATTTGTATGTCTTCATGTACTTTCGACTACTTTGAAGATGAGACGAATTATATCCTTTTTGTCCCAAACGTCGAGGGACGTTCGGTAAAGGATTGTCGCGTTTTGGTATATGATGAGAACGGCAATCTTGCTGCGGAGAAATACGGATCTCTGCCTTTTGAGGATAATCCGCGAATGCAGACGGGTATTTTCAACTTTAAACTGAATCCCGGTCGTTACAGAGTTTTCTGCTATGCCAACACGGACAGTCTTCTGTTTGACGGCAAGAGTAACGTTCGCGAAGCGGCTTTCTCTCTACCAAAAATACAGGAGGATCGTTATGCACAGCCTCCGGCTTTGATGTTCGATACCAGGCACGAACCGGAGATTATTCATCCCGGAATCATTGTAAGAGATACAGCAAAATTAATAGATTATACCGGACGTATTACCGTAAGATTTAAACATGCTCCGTTCGACGTTCATTCCATAAAGAAGGTGGAGATGACGGCGTCCGGCATTGCTGATAAGCAGTTGTTGCAAGAAGACACCCTTACAAGACGTTTTACGCCTAAAGATATCGAATACAGTATCGGCGCTGTTCCAGTGCAGAATAATCCTGATTATTTTGAAGTGGATTATCGTTTTTTCCCTTCTATTTTTAACGACTCTACGTCGGAAGCAGAACAGATTACCCTTCGTTTTTCCCTCTATGATGCCGACGAAAATTATGTTGCCCAAGACCTTTTGGTACCAGTAGTCGACAAGACTACAGGAAAGCCCTTGAGGCTTTTACACAATAAACGCATCATTATCATTGTCGATGTATATACGATAGTGAAAATTGAAATCCTCCCTTGGAATGGAGATATTCAAGATGAAGACCTTGGTATTGTATAACAAAATTAATTTATGATGAAAGGATTTTTAACAATAGTCTTATCTGCGACCGTATTTATTTTTTCTAGTCTTTCGTTGAAAGCGCAGAGCGTTAAAACCAATATTCCTTATTGGCTGACCGGTTCACCGAATGTCGGCGTAGAGATACCAGTGACAAGGCAGTTGACTGTAAATGGAGAAGCCATCTGGCTTCCATACATGTTCAAAAAACATCAAGAAGTTTTCCGGGCTCTTCAAGGCACTTTAGAGATGCGTTGGTATTTTAACCCACGGAACTTTTATACTAACGACGCGTGGGACGGATTATACGTAGGGCCTTATGCTATGTACGGTAACTTCAATATAGGTTTTTATGATGGAAAATCGATGGAAACCAGCAGACGCCGCCGCGGATGGGGTGTTTCAGGAGGCGTAACTTTCGGCTATAAACTGCCGATTAATTCTCGTTTCGCTGTAGATTTCAACATAGGCTTAGGCTATACCCATCTTCAATATGACAAGTTCATGCTTGGAGGAGAGTATGCCGACTATCCGATAGAAAAAAAGCAGACAAAATACTGGATAGGACCGACTAAGTTCGGAATATCGATTGTATATAATATATTCCGCTAAATTTTAATTAAAAATCGCTGAAAATGACAAAGAAAAATATTAGTCTTCTTTTTCTCTTGGTACTCTTTTGCCCGCTGACCTGCCTTTTTGCGAAGAGGCAGGCGGGAGAAGCCAGCAAGCGGGAAATTAGCATGAAAGAGAGAAGAGCGGACCGTAATTTTATCCATCAGAACTTCGATAAGGCAATGGCTCTTGCGGAAGAGGCGCTGTCAATGGAAACGAATACCGATAATAAAGCTTCGATGCATCTGAAAACGGCTCGATTGTACTATATGCTAAGAAATTATGTGGCTGCCTCAGAACATTATGCTTCGGCATTGGAAATGCATTCCGAAATGCTCACCATGGAGGATATTTGCGATTATATAGATGCTTTGCGTTTTCAAGGATTAAACTGCGAGGCAGAGGCGATCTGTCTTAACAATGCGTATAGAGATCCTTACAGCCGCTATCAACGTTATCAGAATACGCTTCAGGCTCTTTCTATGCGTCACAGCATAGAGGATGAAAAAGGATACCATGCAGAGAGACTTGAACTGAACGGAGAGCATTCCGAGTTTTGGATCAACAGGTACGAAGGCAATACCTTTTATGCGATAAGCTACAGCCCTTTCAATGATCCTGGCAAACTGTTCTTTCATAGAACCCGCTATTACACATTGGAAAAGAATAACAACAAAGTAATTTCGGCAGCTCCTTCTTATAAAAAATTCTTCCGCAGAATCCCGATAGATCTTCAAAACGGTCCGGTTACATTCAATAATGACCTTTCGATGATGATTTCTACGGTTATAAAATACAATAAGTCAAAGGTTAGCGTGGATCTCATCGACAAGGACATGAGACCTTTCCGGACAAAATTGGTGTTCTCTACTATCAAAGAGGGTTCAAGAAGGTTTTCCAAATACACCCCTCTGTTTGAAGGCGCGGAGAAAAACTCTTATTCTTATGCACAGCCTTTCCTTTTGGAAGACGACAATACTTTGTTGTTTTCTTCGGATATGCCAGGCGGTTACGGAGGTTTCGACCTCTATATAACCCACTGGGATTCTGAAAAGAGGGTCTGGAGCGTTCCAACGAATCTCGGACCGTCAGTAAATACAGAGGGAAATGAAATATTCCCTGTCGTATATGATAAGCGTTTGATTTTTGCTTCAAACGGCCACCCTGGCTTTGGAGCTTACGACCTGTACGGCGTTGCTTTCGAGAACCATAAGGTATCCTCGGAAGTGAAGCATATGCCGGCTCCGGTCAATTCCGTTTATAACGATTATTATTTTTTCCCTATAGACGCAAACACGGCCTACTTTGTTTCAGACCGCAATATCGAGACAAAAGACGACATCTATTATCTTAAGACGGATAACGACTTCCTTGCCGATGATGAAGAGGAAGAGCCTTTTTACGGCATGACGGAAGAACAGGCGGTGAGAGGAGGGAACATTTTAATGAACGGGGGAATAGAAAATGTGAAGACAGAAAATATAGACACAAGAGCTTATGCACCTGCCGGTCTCCTTATGACCCTTTATTTCGATTTTGATTCGGATAAACTCACTCCAGCTTCTATAGAAAGATTGGATAAATTTCTGCGTGAAATGGGAGATTATCACTTTGAGAATCTCCGTTTTGATGGTTTTGCAGACGAATTCGGTACGGATATCTACAATATTAAACTTTCTGAAAAACGGGCGAAAGCAGTTGCCGACTATTTAACCGCACATAACAAACAGGTCAAATTCGAGGTGGTCGCACACGGACGCACATCTCTGACAAAAGAGCAAATAAATAGAGAAATCGGTCACTTTATGCAACCTGAGGTAAAGATAGATTGGATTTGGGTAAACCGTTTGGCTAGAAAAGTGGAGATATATCATGTCAAATAAACAGTAAATAAAAGGTAATAAACAAATAATTTTTCGATATATGAGAACAACGATAATCGTTAAGGTCGGGATCTTCATCCTTTTGAGCTTGTCCTGGATTCAGGCGAGGGCGCAGTATATGCCTGTCATTTTCGACAGGACTTATGGCAACGAACTCCAGGTACAGAAAACCTGTACTATGGAAAATGACGAGGTTGCCATGGTCAGCCTCAATAATAATATTTGGAGCGTTATTTGGCTTGATCGAAACGGAGATGTGGTATATAGCATGCCTTTGAGCGGATTTTCCAAAATATGTTATATGACTGTTTTGGAAAACAACAATATCCTTATGACCGGAGCGTCAACGCCAGACAATAAGAGCGGACAATCTAAAGGATGTGCCGCTATTGTTAACCGCAAAGGTGAAATCGTCAAATCAATATACGGCGGAAGCGAGGGAAGCCTTTTCCTTAAAGGAGCGTCTCTTAAAAACGGCTCGTTTGTTTTTGCGGGAAGCGAAAAAGCAGAAAAAGGGCACCAAGGTTTCGTCCTTAAAACCAATAACACAGGGAAAGAAGTCTATAGATATTCCCAACTTGGTAGCGCATATTGCGACCAATTTGAAGTCATGGGAGAAATGACAGAGTATATCATAGCGGCCTTTTCAGGTGCCAAGGGTTATGGCGAAGAAAGTTCTTATGTGGTAAGGCTTGACCCTAAAGGAAAACCTTTTTACCTCACTCCTCTTCCAGCTAAGAACTTCTCTGTTATTGGTCTTAGCGCAAATATAAATGATGGTTCGGCTATTTTGGCCGGAAATTCTGAAAAAGAAGGAGGTATTATTTACAAGATTCGTCCAGAAGGTGATATCGTTTTTGATAAAACCCTCGCTCAATCTTCTTCAGAGATTGTTTCCTTGAAAGATTTCCGTGTTTCACGAGCAGGAAATATTTTGGTTGGCGGTACAGGGACGGTGAACGCTCATTATGCATTGATGCGCAATGACGGCACATTCCTCTTCAAAGGCACGACTCCAGGGGCTGTACGCGGTATAGAAATGAATAAAACCACAGGCGAAGGAGTTATTACTATTTTCGAACCTTCATCTAAAAAAGGGACATTTGTCCGTATTCATCCTGACGGAAGAGCTGAGTTCGAGCGTTCTTTGGCCGGCAATTACGATAAGCTACGCATTGCCAACAACGGAGAGGTGACGATGCTTTCTACAGAAGAAGGGCGCGTTTGCCTCTATTCGCCGAACGGAACAAAACAATTCGACAGATATATAAGCGGCAACCAGCCTGCAAAGTATAAAGACGCCTGCTCCGTGGCTTCAGGAGAGATCCTCTTTTTCGGAGAAGGAAGCCGTCTTGTCAAGCTTGGACACGGTCTGTATGTTTCGGACATAAAAATATCTAAACCGGTCAAAGGTACTTCTACCGCTATTTTCACGGTAACTCTCACAGGTTATTCCACAAATAAAGAGGGGAATCCGATCCCTGTAACCGTAGGATATGCTACCCGCGAACAAAGTGCGACCGTCAAGAATAATTTCTTCCCGGTTCAAGGACGTCTGTCTTTCACTCCTTCCCGAGGAATGGTCGGCAACTATTTAATCACACAGGAAATCGAAGTGCCTATAATGGCTAATGATCTTATAGAAGGCGAAAAATCATTCGAGCTTGTACTTTCCGATCCGCAGAGCAGCTACCTTGTGAAAGCTGCCGGAGTAGGACGCATTGAAGATCAAGAAGCGTTTGTAAGACTCTCGGGAACAGATTCAGGAGTAGAGGGCGGCAAGGATCTTGTTTATAAACTCGCTCTTTGCAAAGCCGATGGAACCCCTCTCATTAACTCTACCGGAGCAAATATAATTGTGGACGGTGTTTATGGCGAGGGAACCGCAGACGCTCTTGATTTCGACATGGGAGTTTATCCGAGGGTCATATTCAAGGCGGGCGAGAAAGCAGCCACCTTCGCTGCTAAGCCGCTTGAGGACACCCGTTATGAGCTACCTAAGACAGTTATTGTCAATTTCAATAAGATTTTCAGCATGAGCGGCTCTCATGTGAGATTCGATAGCGACAAGCTTTCTTGCTCAGGCTCTATCATAGACCAACCGGCTTGCGTTACCATCGCGTCGCTCGGAGATCATATAGTCAACAATGGTGTAATTTCCGGTTTCTTCAAAATCTCCCTTGTAAGAGCGAAGGACGGAGTTCTCCTCACTAACGCCACCGGCAGCAATATTGTTATTAAGTGCGCTACCGATGATAAAGCTTCAGCTAAGGAAGGGGTCGATTATGTGTTCACAAATCTGCACGATTTGACAATCGCTGGCGATGGCAACCACAGTTCTGTCAATGTGAACGGAGTCGTTCTTTACAACGGCAGCACGGAAGAAAAGAATGTAAGGCTTAAAATTAATTCTGTAAGCAATCCTTCAGGCGCTATGTCTGTCGGAATATCTGAGAACAATTCGGCTTATTTCAAGATTTTAAAGTAATAAGACGATTAAAGACATAAGTAATTGATGAAAATAAAAACAATCGAATATTTGGTACCGGTTCTTTGCCTGGCATTTTCATGCACGGGCAAAGAGACGGATCCGGAGGTTTCGAATATTGCGGAAAACAAAACTTCAATAGCATTCAACTTTACTAAGGCTCCCCATTCCGGGGAACTTGTTAGTAATGCTCAGGTTTATTTATTTGATGGGGACGGTCCTGCCGCACATCAGTTTCAGAAAAAAGTGCCGTCCTTGACTTTTGGAGCGAATTCTGTCTCTTGTCAAGTAGAGGCAGGAAAGTATGACGTAGCATTAGTGACAGCGGAAAGCGGTCTTGAAGGTCATATTATTTCTCCTGTCCGCGGTTCCTTACGTAAGGATCTTAAGATGTGGGAAACCCAACCTTCCGGCGATATTCTTCCGGCTGTCCCGATGCTCCGCACTGCGATAGCGCAAGGTGTAAATGTAATTGCAAATACCTCTACGACTGCCAATGCGGCCCCACTGGGACGTAATGTCGCTTTAATAAAAGTGATTATTACTTCAGCCTCTGGACTGAACGCTGCGGGGACGCATACTTTTGAGCTTTTGGATGTTCCGACCACTCTGAATTGGGACGGAGGTCTCTATCCGGACAAGAACAATCCGGCAGTAAGCTCAGTTCCGATGAAAGGGAACTTTACTATTAGCAATGCCCCTATGGGAATGCAAAAAAGCGATACATTGAAATTCGTTATCCCGGCCCATAAAGGAATCGATTATTTATCTGCTAATCCGACGGATGTGACTACCAAGCATTTGCGATTCAATGTGAATTTAGAGCAGGTGGGAGGCGGACATTTTGTCAGGAGAGGTATAAGTGTCCAAAATGTTCACCGTGCAAACGGTATTCTTTTAGTGCGGCTTGAAGTCAAGGGAGAACTTACCGTCAATTCGGAGATTCTGCCTTGGAAAGACGAGCAATTAAGCGCGGATCTGTCAGGAACAAATCTTTATGTGGACAAGGCTTCCGTCCATATGGCTACAAGCGATATGGTTTACGTGAACACCAACGCTTCTTCGTTCAATGTAACGAAAGAACCGGGAAATTCTTGGCTTACCGTGGTGAAAGATGCTGCCAATAGGAGGGTAGAGCTTCGCGCGGATGTCGCTTCGTTCGATTATAAGGCAGGTTCTCGTACGACTTGGATCGAGATCAAAGCGGGGAACATCATCAAGAAGATACCAGTGACACAGCGTCCGGAAAAAAGCGGTACGATTAAAATTTACCAACCACCGACTACCAGCGGAGATCAGAGTTTTCACTCAGATCGCTTGGTCTTCTGTCCTAACGTTCACAGATCCCGCAAGGCCCGGATAGAATGCACAGGCGGGAATTGGAAACTTTGGGGCATTGACTATGTGGACGAATCGAATCCTGACAAACCAAAATGGATTGTCGGAACGAACGGGGCCCTTAGGAATATAAGCAATTTCGACAAAGCTAAAGCCTCGGCTATGAGCGGAAACGCCGGGACTTCCGATGTGACTTTTACAAGAGCGGACGCCGGTAGTATAAAATCTCCCGAAAAAGGGATGAAGGCTTACGGCCGTGAAAGGGTGATAGT
>CAUUCY010000010.1:0-36769 GCA_963543835.1 uncultured Bacteroidales bacterium | reverse complement strand
AGTGCGGTTAACAAGAATCTCAAAATAGCCACAAACAGGAAAGCGGAATTGGGATTTGACCTCAGAATTGCGGGCAGATACAGGCTTTCGGTAACCGCTTATGACGAATTTATGGATAACGGATATATTTATGGCAGGACCTTGGAGTCTTTCGTAAGATACACCCACCGGACATATAAAAAATATGCCGATAATCCGGGAGCCGTACCTTCCATTACAAAAGCGGAAACATACCATCCGTTTTTTGAAGTTTACCGTCCGACTAACAATCTCTGCTCACATAACTCGGGAGTAGAATACGAGCTGGATTTCGGCAGATTCGATGCAATCAGAACCTCTTTCTACATAAATGGAGCATGGACTTTCGGGGAGTCATACATAAATTATTATTCCTTCAGCACAAGAACGCGCTCCGGACATATAGAAAATAACATAGGAGTCTTCTCTCCTGCCAAGACCAAGGATTATAGCCAAAGAGCGCTGACGACATTCAGGGCAACCCATAATATTCCCCAAATCGGAATGGCGCTTACTCTCTCCGCACAGATAAACTGGTTCCTGAAGAGCTGGTCGGAATATTTCGACGATGATAAATTCATAGGCTATCTCTCCTACAAAGACGGTAAATTCCATAAATTCAACTCCCCAAAGGCGAAGGCAGATATTATGGGTACAGAACTGGAAAAGGAACTTTCATACCTATATCCGAGCCTGAGCGATTTGAGGTTCATTGTAGAGAAAACACAGCCCTATGTGCTTATGAACCTGAACCTGTCCAAGGAAATAGGAGATACAATGACAGCCTCTTTCTATGTAAACAATATGTTCAACAGTCATCCGCTCTATAGGTCTAAATCCTCGGGAACGCTTTCCGACCTTGCCCGTGGTGTGCCTATATTTTTCGGCTTCGAAATGAAAATCAACATAAGGTAATCTTAACAAACAAATAAATTATTATGATTAAAAAGAAAATCTTTTGGGCAATTATTGCAATTGTTGCAAGCTTTGCCGTCTCCTGCCAGAAGACGGGAGGAGTTAAAAAAGTCAGCGCCCTTGTCAAGGTAGACGAAAGCGGAATCAGTGCAGACACACCGAAACCGGGCAGCTACAAAGTAATCTTAACCAACAGTTCCACCACTAAAGCAGACACCGTGGAGACAGAAAACGGAATGGCATTGGTAGGCAAACTCATACCTGGGACCTACAGTGTACTTGTATCGGGAAGTTCTACCGACGGAGTACACACATACACCTTTACCGGCGCACTGCCGTCAGTATCCGTCCTTGCAGAAGAGACCCAGGTTACGGTAGCCGTAAATGCCACCAAGGCGTCGGGGCTTGTCATCAAGTCCTTCTACGCTTCAGGGACTTATAAAGACAAGACGATGCCTGAGTCCCCGGACTTCAACAAGACCTATTTCAGAGACCAGTACTGGGAAATATACAACAACAGCGAGGAGACCGTTTATGCGGACGGCATTGCTTTCGCCAAGGTAGAATATGCAAACTGGGACTATTCTACAATATATCAGTGGAACATTCCAAACCCTGAAAAATATATTGCAGCGTCCACAATATGGCAAATTCCAGGTTCCGGCAAAGATTATCCTGTAAAGCCCGGAGAGTCATTCGTAGTTGCACAGTGGGCTACAGACCACACAAGTAAAAATCTTTGCGACGGGTATTCAATCGATCTTTCCGGGGCGGATTTTGAAGCCATTGAAGGCGAATCCACCCTTTGGAACGGACTCATAATCACGGACGGCAATGCTATCAACATGAAGAGAACAGTCGTTTCCATGTATAAAATGCCTCAATGGCTGGTAGCCGTAACAGATGCGGCATTGGTGGTGTTCAAGCCAAGCAAGGAGCTCAAAAATGAAGATTTCATAACAGCTACCAATGACGAAAACATAAAAGTACGCGAGATTGCGATAGAAGACGTTCTCGATGCTGTTCAATATTATTCAGAAGAAGCCATATGGGCAGATGCGACAAGGCACAATCTTCCTGTCTCCCTTGATGCAGGATGCGTATTTTTCAAGCAATACACGACTTCGGCATTTACAAGAAAAGTCGCTTCCACAAGAAAAGACGGAACAGTCGTATATCAGGACACAAATAATATGACCAATGATTTCGAGAAGATGGAAAAACCTGAAATCCGCGCAAACGGAGCAGGCAAACCGGCTTGGAACAAATGGGCTAAATAAATTATAATGAAAAGAATCTGCCTCACAATCATACTTCCGCTGTTTGGAGCAATTGCTCTGAACGCCCAAAGCAATCCCGCCATAGTCAGAGAAAGTAAATTCAGAAATGCGCTATGGTACGGCTCGGACAATGCCTCAGGACAGGCTTTCAGACCCGTCCCAAGCTACCGCGACCTGCATCTTTCATACGAAATGAAAGCCGGAGGATTTCGTCCTGCGGAGCAGGCGGAAGGGAGCAACGCAGTTAATGTCTCGACGAAAGGGCAGGCAAAAATCGGAAAGACTTTGATGTGGGGCAGTTTCGCTTTTCGCAATATTTTCGATAAAGACCTGCTTTACAACAATATCCTATACGAAGTGGAGCAGGATGTGCCATATTACACAATGGACACAAACAAGAGCCGTTGGAACAGACAGGAATACGATATGTCTGCCGCAATGGCATCTCCTGTATTTTGGGAAAGATTTTCAATCGGCATTGATTTGAGATACCTCAACAGGGTAGGAGCAAAACAGAAAGACCCGAGAGTGGAAACAAACTCGATGACTCTTGAAATACGGCCATCCGCAACAATACGCATTTCAGACAATCATATACTCGGTCTGAACGGAGAGTTTGCAATGGGAAAGGAGCTGGCAAATCCGGGAAACGCCGCACCGGTAAACCATAATATTTATATTCTGAGAGGACTTGGAGAGGGCGTAGGTGCTGTGGTCGGAGGCAATCTCGGAATACAGGAATTTACCTATGATTACATCCAATACGGAGTGGGGGCGCAATATAATTTCAGCACACAGGGTTTCGATGCTTTATTGGATGTCTACGTAAAGAACAGGACTCTGGATGTAGAGCAGAGCATGACTATGCCGAAAAATATGGGGAAAGTCAAAAGAAGCATATTGGGAGCATCTTTCCTTGCCCTATGGGGAGAGAATTTCTCCGACAAAATCACATTCTCCGGAAGCATGCGCAACTCAACTGGCATAGAATTGATTCAGCACAGGGACGACACCCCTATGAATCAAAGATGGGTGACAGATGCGGAGAACCCGATGAGTCAGTTCGGGAACAATAAACTGAGCCTGGTATATGACCATAGATTCGGGGCACGAAGCGATACGGATTATATGTGGGATGCAGGCGCGCAACTGAATTATGAAACGGAAAAAGATACTTACGAAGTTGCAGGGGCATTATGGAATTACTCAAATATTTTCGCAGGAGTCTTCGGAAAAAGAAATATAGAACTGAAGAATTCATATCTTCTGCTAAGTTTAAGGGCAGGCTCCGGTATAAATATCGGAGGAACATACGATTATGTACCCGAAACTAAAAAATCCGTCATGCAGAACGCATGGCAGGAAAGTCTTGATTATTACAAGACTTCCTTCGTAAAGGCAGGAGGAAGCATAGAATATACCATACCTTCAAAGAAGGTGAATTGGCATCTTGCCTTGGATGCAGACTACTCAAAGCCTATAGTCGAAGGCAGGTCTTACAGACTTGTTGCGGGCTTCAGGTTCGGAATAATTTTCTAATGAACAGATTTTACACCGTTTTTTTTGCCGTAGCGCTTGCTTTTGCATCCGCCATTCCTGTTGTGGGCAGCGCGCGTTCGTTCGCCGTAGTGGTCGACAGGAATAGTTATGAAAAATGCTCCGAATCGATAGACGCATACGCAGCTTGCGTGCGGGAAGCCGGTTGGGATGTATTTGTGGCTGCCGCGGACTGGCTCACCCCCGAGCAGTTGAGAGATTCAATCAGACTGTGGTACAACAAAAAGGCTCTTGCAGGAGCCGTGTTCGTAGGAGATATTCCTATACCTATGATACGCCGCGCACAGTTCATGACGTCCGCATTTAAAATGAGCGAGGAGGATTTCCCTGTCAGGGAATCCTCTGTTCCGTCAGACCGCTTCTATGATGACTTCGACCTCAAGTTCGACTTCGTGGGGAGAGATTCCTCGGATACAAGATTTTTCTACTATAATCTCTCCGCGGATTCGGCACAGGAAATATCATGTGACATTTTTACGGGGCGTATCACTCCATCAGACCATTATGGAGACAAATACTCCGAGCTGTCGTCATATATGAAAAAACTTGTGGAGGTGAAAAAGGAAAAGCGCAACAGGCTCGACAAGATTGACTCATATACAGGCAGCGGCTCATTCTCCGACAGTATGATAGCATGGAAGGACGAGACTATTACAATTACGGAGCAGGCTCCCGAAACAGCCAAGACCCTCGACGGGGCAAAGTATTTTGTATTCTACCAGTATCCTTACATGAAGGATATAATGCTCAAGGAGTGCGAAAGAGAAGATCTGGACCTTATACTATACCATCATCACGGAACTCCGGACCGTCAGTGGATAGGTAACTCTCCCCTGCCGGACAATGAGGACGCGTATTATTCAGTTGCCAAAATGCAGGCAAGAAATCTGGTGCGCAGGCAAGTTCGTTACGGAAAAAGCGCAAAAGAGGCTATGGACTATGTAATGACACGTTTCGAGCTTGACTCCTGCTGGGTGCGGGACTCTTTCTGTCCGGAAACGGAGCGCGCAGACTCTCTGGAAGACGCAAAAACGGGAATACTTCTCGATGATGTTCAAAAAACAAGCTCGAATGTTCGCATACTCATATTCGATGCTTGTTATAACGGAGATTTTCGCGAAAACGACTACATCGCCAATCGATATATAATGGGTAAGGGTAAAAGCGTTGCCGCAATAGGAAATTCTGTAAACGTATTACAAGATAAACCTTCCTCTACCCTTATGGGAATGCTATCCGCCGGATATTCTGTCGGTGAATGGCATCAAATGTCTGCAATTCTTGAATCCCACGTGATAGGAGACCCTACATTTGCATTTGAATCCTCTTATAAGTTCAAAAGACCCGAAATAGACAATAACAGCATAATTTACTGGAAAAAATTTCTCTCAAAGAAATATCCTTGCGACATACAGGGGCTTGCTCTTTACAAGTTATACAAGCTGAAATATTCAAAAATGAAGACGCTGCTTGTAGAGACTTACAGGAGTTCGCCTTACTACATGCTTCGTCTTAATGCACTGGAACTTCTGCGCAGATACTCAGGAGGAGAGTATGGTGAAATCCTTAGGGAGGCTCTTGACGATCCCTACGAATACATACGCCGCAAGGCCTGCTACCGTCTGAGTCTGCGAGGAGAAGCAGATGACGTCCAGGCAGTTGTGGACGCATATTTCAGGGATTACAACGCAAAGCGTGTAAATTTCAACATCATAAACAATTCCGCTGCCTTCCCGGATGATTCTTTTCTGCAGAGCTATCGCAGGACTTTGGAAAATATCGGTTTCCCCTATCGCAAGGAGGATTTCCCCGAAAGCGGAATACAAAGTGCGATGAGGCTGAGGAATTATACCCTCGAAGGAATAGAAAGGCATGGGAATGACGGGCGCGGACGCCGGGCGGCAATGGCATTCCTGCGAAATGCCCAATATCCTCAATTCGTGAACAAACTTATAAATATTGTAAAAGACGACACGGAACCGCTACAAATAAGAATAAACACGGCTGAAATTCTCGGCTGGTACACAATGGCATACAACAGGGCGGATATAGTCAGAGAACTTGGCTCTTTCCTGCATGAAAGCGGAGCGGAGCAGGATACCGCTCTGAATGCGGAGATACGCAAGACCATAAACAGACTTAACGTTTATCTCAGATAAGACAGCAAATGGGTATCAATATACTAAAAGCAATACTTCCGGTTCTGGCACTTTCGCTTGAATGCGTTGTAGCGGCCGGGAATCCTAAGACCTCATTCGGAATATTCGTAGACAGTGTCACCTATGATGCCTGCCGCACGGAACTCGAAGCATACAGAGACCAACTCCTCTCTGAAGGTCTAAAAGCAATCATTCTTGCAAAAGATTGGCAAAACCCCGAAGAAGTGCGCGCAAAGGTAAAAGAACTTGCCGCTGACAAAACGTGCCCGCTCGAAGGTATAGTCCTTGTCGGAGATATGCCCATAGCCATGATTCGTGAGGCGCAATGGCTCACCACTGCATTCAAGATGAATGAGCAGCGCTTCCCTATCTTTGAGTCAAGTGTGGCGTCGGACCGTTTCTATGACGATTTTGATCTGGAGTTTGATTTTCTCTCGAAAGATGAAAAACACAGGGACATATTCTATTACAGACTGTCGGAAAGAGGCGCGCAGCATCTGCAGCCTGAAATATATTCTGCCAGAATGAAAGTCCCTGAATGCATGGGCGGGAATAAATACGAAATACTTGCAAAATATCTTCGCAAAGTAGTTGCCGCGCATCAGGAGCGTAACAACAAGGCAGACAATATTACTTTCTTTTTCGGGAAAAGTTATAATTCCGAAGATTTGAATGTGTGGAGACAGAAGACCCTGCTTTACAAAGAGAGCTTCCCCGAAGCATTCAAAAAGGCATCAGGGAATCGTTTTCTTACCTTCAAGCAGGCCCCTCAGATGAAATGGACTATAATGAGCGAACTTCAAAGGGAAGATTCGGACATATTCCAGTTCACAGAGCACGGAGCTTACGACACCCAATACCTTAACGGAGTCGGTGAAGGACATTCGATTGAAGAAAATCTCCTCTTGTTGAGAAGCGCCATTGCCCGCAAATATCTTCGTTGGAAAAACAAGCCGGAAGAAGAGAGACGAAAGCAGGATTTTCCTGATTCTCTGTTTCAGCTCCCGAGCAGGAATTTCAGCGATTCGGCTCTCGCATTCTACCATAAATACGATTCTGTGGCAATGCGTAACGCCAATATACTTCAGGAAGATTTGCTTGATGTGAAATCCAATGCAAAAATCGTCATACTGAACGCATGTTACAACGGTTCGTTTCACAATGAAGAGGGCTATATTGCAGGAGTTCATGTTTTCGGAGAGGGAAAATGCGTGCTCGCCCAGGCAAATACTGTCAATGTTCTGCAAGATAAGTTCGAGGATAAATTGATAGGTCTTCTTTCTCTCGGTCTGCGCGCAGGCATGTGGCAGAAGGAAGTGCCCTATCTTGAGTCACATCTTATAGGAGACCCTACTTTCCGCTTTGCCCCGACAGACAGTAAAGTAAATACGGATAAATTGGCCTCCGATCTTATTTTCAGGTCAAAAGACCCGGGCACATGGAAAAAATACTTGAAAAACAGCAACCCAGTCGTCAGGGCAACGGCGATAGTTCATCTGGCTCATTCGGATTGCCGGGAGACGAATGCCATAGCTCTTGAAATGCTTAGGAAAGACTCCTCGCCAATAGTACGCCAATGCGCTTTTTCCGTGCTTGGCAACAGTGCTGACGAGCATGCGGAAGAAGCCATACTGACTGCTTCAAACGATCCTGTCGAAGTCATAGCACGTCATGCCTGCCTGCTTGCTGCAGAAATGGGAAGCATCGGAAAAGACGGGAGAATACTTGCCGCAATGGAGCGTCTCTACGAAAATCATCCCGAACTGCTGCGAGTGAATATGCAGTCGGAAAACGCCCTGCGAATAATGACAGGAGGAGGATATTTCGATTCGGAGTCAGCTAAAATCAATGACAAGAGCCTTTCTGATAATCAAAGGATATCTGCGATGCGTACATTCCGGAACTACCGCTACGACAAGGCGCGGAAAGAAATTCTAAAACTTGCAGGCGATAGCTCAGAATCGGAGAACATCAGAAAGGTAGCCTGTGAAGTCATGGGATGGTTTTCAAAATCACCGTACAGAGCAGATATTATAAGTGAGTTCAAGGAAATGCTATCATCAGAAAAGTCCATGCCGGCAAGCGTGCGCGTGGAAATACTTAAAACAGTTAAAAGACTGGAACATAAATGATAGATAAAAACAAGATTATTTCACTCTTCGCAACGTCCTGCCTCGCCATCTCATCTGCAATGGCATCGGGAGGTCTGCCGGACGGAGTGGATAATTCAAAATCAAAATACTTCCCTCCCATCATAAACCAGCAGGGAGGGTCTTGCGCACAGGCTTCCTATATAGGGTATATGTTCACTTATGAGATGAACAGGCTTCTGGACAGGGACGCTTCCGCTTCGCCCGCAAACCGGTTTTCATATTTCTATACATGGAATTTCGTGAATGACGGATACGACCAGGGAAGCTTCGGACCCGACGGCATCAAACTGGCTCTCGGCAACGGAATAATCACCGAGCAGGATTTCCCCGAAAATGCCGCATATAAATTCAAATGGGCAAGCGGATATGAAAAATACCTGAATGCCATACATTACCGTGCAAGTGCGGTTGAATTCATAGAAGTCAAGAACCTTGAAGGATTAAACAAAGTCCGCCGCTACCTTTACGACCACAACGAAGAGGGCAGAAGCGGAGGTATAGTGACTTTCAGTTCAAAGGCTCAGAATTGGGTATTTGACAATAACTACTCAGGACCTTCCGCCACAGGATACAGCTGCCTTCTCACGAAATTAGCCACAGAGGGAAGTCATGCAATGACCATTGTAGGCTATGATGACCTTGTGGATTTCAACGCACCCGACGGAACAGTATCGAAAGGCGCGTTCATTGTATGCAACAGCTGGGGGCAGGACTACCACGACAGAGGCCGCTTCTATCTCCCCTATTGGTTCTGGCTTCAGAGCGGGCGCGACAATGCGCAACTTGGAACAGATGTGGTTACAGTGAAAGCCTCATACAAGGCGCCTTCAATAGTATTTCGCGTATCGATGGATTGTGACAGCAGAAATGATATAGGTATACGCTGCGGCTTTTCAGACAGGTTGAACGACAAGTATCCTGCGACAGCTTATGATGTTTCAATCTTCGATTATCAGGGAGGAGACCATCCCATGCAAGGCATGGGCATGTCCGACAATATTGAATTCGCCCTTGATTTCAGTTCTGCACTCCCAAAGATAAACACAGACAAACCAGCATACTTTCTCATCATTTCCCGAAATAAAAGAGGCAGCAAAGCCGCAAGGGTCGCAAAATTGAATATGCTTCAAGTCTATGACTACCGCACGATGCCGGCAAAAGTCCACACTTACGATATTATGGCAGACTCCCGCAACATTTCAGGTAAAGGGGCGGAGCTTGCAAGCGGAGAAAACGTTTTCCGCATACTCACAGCGGATGCTCCTAAGACATCCTGCAACACCGTGGATTGGATCAATCCCCAAACTTCAAATATATATTCATCAACTTATATAGTCAGAACCGCAAAAGGGAAATATGCGAAGATGCGCGTGATGAAATACGACAAGTCAGAGGGGCAGATGAGAATAAAATATGTTTATGCGCCGTCCGGCGGGAAGAAATTAAAATAAGCCGAAGATGAGAACCCATACATTGAAGATATTCTTTTTATGCGCACTTGCGCTTGCGGGCTGCCGCCGTTATAATGAGGGCGGCTCGGATAATTCTCTAATATCACGTGAAATAATCATCCCGGGATTGGCGGAGGATAAATGGACATATTTTTCCTTTGACAAAGGGGATGTCGTCGGCCAGAGCAGCTTTGCGGATACTGAAGAGGATAAACTCTGGGCAGAAAGGACGGACTGGGATTTGGCTTTTTGCGGAAATTATGTCAAAACGAACAGCGGAAGTTCTGGGAAAGGGCTCGGAGGAATACAAAAGGACAATGAAAGCACTTTCGATTTGATAGACATAGCGCCTTCCGATGCCTACATAGTGGATTCTGTCGAGGAACTGAAATAATTACGGCTTAGTAAAAAATAAACCCCTGAAAATTTCAGGGGTTTAGTTATAAAATTCTATTTCTTCTAACGCATCGTACCTGATATGCCGGACAATTGCCGGGAGATACGGCAATCGTGCCGAAACCTTTCTTATTGTCTTTGGCAAATGACTTTGTCGAGGCAGAACACATGAAATAAATCACCTTTCCGGCAGTATCCTTGTCGGAAGTCCAGAACAGGTAGGCTGTCGGCATAACCATTCCCGAGCCATCCTTTTTGAATTGTCCCCCGTCTGCAAAATAAGGTGTTTGCATAACTCGTCTGATTGAGGGCTACACAGCCTAAATAATTTCTACTATTATAGATTAATTTCCCTTAACTTCACCTAATCGAAAAGCAAGATCGTACAATACAATAGGACATCTGGTGATAAACATTCATTCTATCTTTGCACATTTATAAATGGATGCCTGTGTTTTCGTCAGACTTCTATTATCTTCAGAAGGGTCTGGAATATTCCAAGTTTAACAGCATTCTGGCATAGGAAGGGCAGAATCACCAATTCCAGCACTTCAATAGTGGCGGTGCTTCTGAATAAAAAAGGAAAGACTTTCTCCTCCAATATCATCGCACAGATGATAAGTTGGACAAAGCCACTTTAAGTAATACTAAGCTTGGATCAATCTATGAAATCACAGAACAGAATTGACTTCAAGGGCACCTTTAATCTGAACTTTCAAGTCTGCAGAAATTCTGTAGAGAGAAGGAATCAGGCGGGACTCGAATACTTGACTGTAAAGGATGACGTTTTCCCTGTCCATATAGGACTCCCATCCGGGAAGCAGCCTTGAGGAAAGTTCTACAAACTCATTTTCATCCTCTCCTGTGTAAATCGATATGAACTGAATTTCTCCTACAGCAAGAGCCTCACGAATTTTTGAAGAAGCATTCAACTCCTCCATCATTTTCAAGCAACGCGAACAAGTTTGTCCATATATGAAAATAATAGCATCTTTTTTTATGGCATCATGAAGCATTATTCTGCCACCATTCTTGCCAAGGAGATCGAAATCACAAACTTGAGTGCCAACGGCATTCTTCACCAGTTGTTCACGCTTCCAATACACTCTGCGTCTGTCCGACGGAGAGAGATTATCACAAAGTGCCTCCCTGTCCAGACAGGCAAGATAAATCGAGTCATTCATAAGAGGAGATGCCGGATCAGTAAAGTAATCTGCCATCTTTTGGCAAAACTCAAAAAGCAAATCAGGATTGGCATTGATAGAAGCGAGGCTGTCGGCTTCAGAGTATAATCTGTCTATCAAAGCAATTCTCTCCTGCCGGGAAGCGTCATAAATCATTTGTGCGTCTCCCCTCTGACGTACACACGCACAAAGAAGAGACGAACAAAGAAAAAGTAAAACTTTTAATACAATTCTCATCAATCCTCTATTTCAGGGAAAGCATAGGAGAAGCCGTTACGCTTGTTCCAAGCTCCTCGAGTAAAGTCAGGAACCTCAACACCGCGGTTTCCATTTTCCATAGAGAGGGAACCGAGTTCCGACAGGCAGCACCAGGAAGCAAGGTCATAGACATCCATATCCACAGGAAGTCCATAGTGCAGGCAGTATATCAGACGGTAATCCATTATCCAATCCATTCCTCCGTGACCTCCGACAGTCTTCGCCTTTTTCTCGAGTTCTTCGTTGAGTATAGGAACATTGACCTTGCGGTGCAGCTGCTCTATCACGTCTTCGGGAAGAGAAGCGTGAGTATCAGTAATTTTGTAATCTACTCCTAATCTGTCAAGAACTGACTGTTCAAGGACTAACTGCTTAACAGGATATTTAGCTGCATAACCTTTGGTTCCGACAAGTTGATACATCCTGTTATATGGTCTCGGGGTCATAACGTCATGTTCAATGAGCAAAGTCTTGCCTTTGGCTGTCTTAAGTATAGTACAGGTAAGGTCTCCATTTGCAAAATCCGCATTCTCGACACCTCTCTTCGTTTTCATAAACTCCTTCCCGTTTACAGATTTTGTGTCGATGGCAACAAGAGATGCGAAAACATCACCGCGATTGATGTTCATCACTTGGGCAATAGGTCCGAGTCCGTGAGTCGGATAGAGGTCTCCCCTGTGACTTGCATTATATTTCAAGCGCCAATCATTCCAATACTGATCCCAGTAGAAGTCAAGGCTGTGATGGTATGCACCTTCGGCATGTATCACCTCGCCGAATGCTCCCTGACGATGAAGTTCAAGAGAGAGGAGTTCAAAAAAGTCGTAGCAGCAATTCTCAAGAATAACGCAATGGCGACGATACTTTTCAGAAGCATTAACAAGATCCCAGCACTCCTTGAGGGAGTTTGCAGAAGGAACTTCTACAGCCACGTGTTTTCCGTGTTCCATCGCGTATAGAGCCACAGGAACGTGATGCTCCCAATCCGTACATATATAGACAAGGTCAATATCTTCTCTCTCGCAAAGAGCCTTATAACCTTCCAAGCCATCATATATGGCAGGCTTTGGAAAACCTTTGGATTCAAGATAAGAGGCGCTGTTTTCTGCCCTGTCTGTCTCCGCATCGCAAACAGCTACAGTTCTGCTCCAAGGAACATGAACATAACGCTTAACGGCAGAACCGCCCCTGTCGCCAAGCCCGACAAAACCAATTCTGACAATATCCATAGGCGCATCAGCATAGCCTATCATATCTTGCTGACCTGAAGGTCGGACAGGCACTTCGGTTTTCAGAAGTGAAGAATTGTCATTATTACACGCCGAAACAAAAGCAACGACAGCGGCAAGTATAAATGCCTTGAAGGATTTTATTTTCATATCTATCAAACTTTTAAAAATATTTTTTTCTGATACATCAACTTCAATATAAAGAACAGGATAAGTGTATTTGCAAAAGCAATAAGAACAGGATACCATTCTCCCAGAATATGCTCAAAACCATGAAGGAAAGAATTGCTCAATGATGTAAACACAACAATCTCCCCTATGCAGTATGCCGCTATCGAGTTCATCCCATAGTATTTGAGCCACCCCAAGCCTTTCTTACATCCCTTGACATCTATGATATAATAACAAATAGCCAAAAGGATGTAACAAATTCCTCCAGAGAAGAGTGTCATGGAAGTACTCCATATCTTTTTGACGATAGGAAAAACCATATCAAGAGCAAGTCCTGCAACAATAAGAACCATACCAATTATAAAGACAATACTCCCCTTTCGTTTGCTTTCGCTCTTGAGCAATTCTCCACTGAAGCAGCCCAGCATAACTGTGACAACAAAGTTAAGACTGCTCAATATCCATGTGTACTGATATGACGGATCATAACTCCAACTTCCATCAGAGGCGAACAATACTCCATCTCTATGCGAGCCAAGCACAAACTTATCTATTGTCATTGCAATGTTGTCAAACTGATCAGGATGAAGTTGCCCTGCTATTGCAAACACAAGAAAATAGACAAGTAAAAGCGCTGAGGCTATACCGATTCTTACGTGGCTATCAAAAAAAACAAAGAATATGGCGGTAAAAACATAGCCTACGGCAATAGCTTGCAGGGTATTCGCAAAAGGATGAAAAAGCTTAAAGTCCAGTTCCAGGAGATTGCCCTGAACTATCCATCCAAGGAAGAACAAAAGACAAAATCGCTTTACAAGTTTAATCCAAAACGGTTTTCCCGGCTTTTCTCCATTTTTATAGCGAGAAAGTGAAAATGGGATTGTAACACCGGACATAAACATAAAAAGCGGCATTATAATATCCCACAGAACAAATCCGTGCCAATCGACGTGCATAGTCTGATGCCTCAGCGCATCCACCCACGGTCCGTTGAAACGCCATATAATGGAATCAGCAATAGGGCCAATCATAAGCAGAAGCCAAAGATCAAGTCCGCGCAGTATATCCAAAGATTGTAGTCTTCCTGGTTTAGTATCCATTATTCAGCTTTCTTTAGAGCAATAACATTAAGACCCGACTTTTCCTCAAATATATTCTTATTGGCAAAGCGTATACTGAATTCAGGGTCGGCTGCAAGTGTTTTGGCTTCGTCAGGAAGATAGAGGGCAATCTTATATGAAGCTCCTCTTTTCAAGGTCGACGGGAGACTAATATTCTCATTATAAATATAAGAAGTGCTTCCTTTCCACTCGCGAGGATCCTTCGCTGCCCGGATCATATATCGTTCTGAAGCATCAGTACTATTTTCAATGACCCAATACATAGTTCTCTTGTTGATAATAGAAGCGAAACCCTTGTTGGTGAGAGCGACTGTCGCTTTAATTTCGCCGCCTGCCTTGAAATCGCCATCGAGATTTACCCCGTCAATCACGAATCTGTAACCGAGACGTTTGACTATGTCTTCAAAACATCCCCCCTCTTTCCATACATTGTATACACCCTTATGGTAATCCTCGTTTAGATAAGTCCAATGGAAACGCTTAAGATTGGCATACGTATTGTCGCATTTGCAGTAATTCGTTACGGCACAAGTCTCACCCCCCATGCTCACATAATTGGTTTCGTGCTCCCACATTTCACGATCTCCCTTTGCATTATATGTCCCAACATCGTTGCCACCGGAGACAAAACAGTCATTGAATGCGGCAACACGGGCAATGTCAGAGGTTCCGAAACCGGTATTTACATTAATAGTGTCAGCAAGCTGCATTCCCAGGATCCCTCTTTTATACATAGGATAGCGTACAGCGACCTGACGCCCTTCAGGCACGGCTTTGAGCAAAGCTTTCATAAGAATACGGCGTGACATATAATCCTCATCTGTCTTAGGATTCATACCATAATAATCGGTATAATAGCCCTCGCCCCACGAGCCAACGAAACCATACTGAACGACATATATAACGTCTTCATACTCCTTGAAAATAGGAGCAAGCTGCTCAACATGACGAAGAGTCTGCTCGCATGGAGCATCCCACGGTTTGTCTTTCTGCTCCATACCATCAGAATATGCGAAGCGTACAATTGTTTTAACTCCTGATTTTCTGTGATTCTCGAACTGCGCCCTGAAAAGTTGAAGTGCAGGTTCATCAAAATCCTTGAAAACGTAGTCGTGGCAATAGAACTCGGAATAACTGAAAGTTTTTCCGCTTTTTCTGAGATTTCTAAGTGCAGCAGTAGATGACGGCTCAGGGATCTTACCCCATCTCAAATATTTGATGGTAGGGGCATAAAGTCCTCTTTCCGGATTACAGAAATTTGAATCATCTTCCTCATATGTATATTCATACTTGCTTTCTGACGACTCTTCTCCGGAAGGATGATCAAGCTTGTTTCCATTGCAGGAAGCAAGGGAAAATACAAGTGCAAAAGGCAATATAAATCGAATCATAATTATTTGCTTATAAAATAAGGTAATCTCTCAATGTCCGCATATAATTTTATGGATTGTCCTCCTTCATAAATATCGCCAAGGTCTGAAATCCACCTTCCTTCCGGAAGCACAACCGTTCTGTTCTTATCCTGAGTCAATACCGGAGCTACGATTACTCCTGAGCCGAGGCAGAACTGATCTACAATATTTTCATACCCATTACCAGGATACCAGTATTCCATTGGGGCAACTATTGGTTCGCCACATTTTGCGGCACGTTCAGTCAGTTCCTTTATTAAAGGAATCATCTTCTGTCTGGTCTGAACAGCGGCAAGGACAGCTTTATAGTGCCTTTTGTCAAGAACACGCCAAGGCGCAAGCGAAAATTGCATCATAGGCATCAGAGCGTGTACCTGCGCACTGCGGACAACGAGTTCTTGGTCCACCTTTCCATTCAAGAATGTTGCAAAACTTCCGCCGCCAATCATATCAGGACAGCAGAAGGAGAAGCCCATAAGGCCCTCTGCAAGGATTTCTGGTATAAGTTTGTAAAGGTCTTTCCAACTATGCTCTTTGTCGTGGAGACGCTGGACTATAGGTCTGCCCGCATTTTTCCATCCTGCTCTAAGTTCGTTATAGGGGTACCTGGCAGCAAAGTCTACGAAAAGGCCACATTGATCCCAGGCTTTAACTTCCGGACTTGATGCTATTGCATCTTCCGGATAGTAGACGAAATCTGCGGCATCGAACTTGAATCCATCGATGCCATATTCTTTTACAAGGCAGGTCAACTGCTCGTCAAACCATTCAATGCCACCTTTACTTGAGAGATCCAGTACGGCAGAAGTTCCGTTCCACCATCTCACCGGATAAGGCTCTCCATCTTTTGCTTTAAGGAAACCTTCCCTACGAATGATATCCCGACATATCTGATATTGGTCCATGCTCACAAAAGGACAGACCCAAAGCATAACTTTGAATCCCATTTTGTGAAGTTGTTTGACCATCTTCTTCGGGTTCGGGAATTTTTCCGGATCGAATGTCCATTTTCCATAGTCATCCTGCCAAGTGTCATCTATCATAATTATGCCTGCCGGAAGACCATTTTTAAGAATTCCTTTAGCATATTCGATGACACCTTTCTGGTTCTGATCATACATCAACTCAATCCATGTGTTGTATTGAGGCAGTTCAAAGAACTCAGACGGAGGAGTTTTAGAATCGCTCGGGAAATGAGCTTTTGAAGCTGCCACAAATGCTTCTCTCAGAGTTGAGCCGGCTTTAACTGTCTCAACCTTTCCCACAGCATCTAAAATAACGATACGGTCTGCTTCAATTCTGAAACTAAAAGGCTGGTCACTCCAAACATAACGACCTTTGTTTGTAAGGAGCAGAGGATTTGTCTGATTAGAATCATTATTTCTGAGGTCTGTTGTAAAGCCCTCAGCAAAAGGCATACGACTGCCATCCTTTACCTTGCCTCCCCAGACTTTTTCTCCGGGCAGAAGTTCAATTTCAGCTGCTTTTATTGATGCGGAAGCAATAAGAAGAATGGAAAGCCCATATACAATTTTGCAGACCGTATTATTCATTACAATAAAACAAAAAATGAGGGGCGGCGGAAGGCCGCCTCTCCATATTATACATCAAAAGAGTAAATTATTCAGCCTTTGGAAGAGTAATAGTGATCCCTGCACACTTTTTAAGGCTTTCCGTATACTGCGCCGGAGTAGGGAGAGCACCTACGAGTTTCCAGTTATTGCTCTGAACAAGAACACCAAGAGTAATTTTGTCACCTTTGATTTTCGGCATAAGAGCGCGAACGAGGCTAAGCTCATATTTGATGACCTTGTCGCTTCCCATCACGCCTTTTCCGAGAGCAAAGCCCGGCTTGGTAACGTCCTGGTAAGCAGGAGGATCAACAGCCCAAATATCAGTCTGATTTTCTCCTGTGAACTCGAAAAGTACACCATCTTTAAGATCACCCGGAGTCTCATGGAACGCAGTAGCCGACTCGAAGAGGTACTCCCATCCAAGCGGCTCCCATACCCAATAGATACCTCCTGTGGTTTCATTTGCGTCTGCATCGATATAAATATCGAGAGGACCTGCGTAGTCAGGGGTCAGAGGTTTTCCATCCCAACTGGTGCCTCCACCGTCATCCTTGCTGCGGTCAACTTCTGCATAAATGTAAATGTAAACACCATCCGCAGCAACCTTGAGGTTCTTGAGGAAGTCAACGCGCTGGCCATCTGTCTGAGCCCAGCCCGGGGTAATAGGCTTGAGGTCTGCAAGAAGTTTTACTTTGCCCCAATCATCAAATTTACCGTCAATAACAATTGCAGCCTCCTGCTCTCCTCCGCCCTCATCTTCACCTGTCTTGCCACCGTTATCCTTTTTGCAAGCCGCAAAAGCGACTGAAACTGCTGCAAGTGCAGCGATAAGCCTAAAAGTCTTTTTCATAAAATGTTTTGTTAATAGTTGATAATGTATGTTAATGGTTATCTTTCGTTCTGTTTGATGTGGCTCACGGATATTTCGCCGAATGGAATCTGATAAGGAATTCTCTTTTCGTCATATTTAATTACTCCCCAAGGATTCATGCCGCTGAATTCCCTGTTGATATCCTTTTTATTTCTGACAAGGTCTATTGTCCTATGCCCCTCGAAACAAAGTTCCATTCTGCGTTCATCAAGAACCATATCGACTATATTGGAATACCCTCTTGCAATGTAGTTGGTTTCCGTCATCAGAGCCTCTCCGGTGAGACCCGCACGAGTACGGATGACATTCACATCTTTAATAGCATCTGTAACATTTCCTTTGTGGGCATAAGCCTCAGCCCTATTGAGAAGAACTTCTGCCCAGCGTATCATAATAGGAGAGTTGAGCACATTTGAGGCACCATCCATATTGGCGAATTTCTTCATCATAAATACAGGGAAAGTTCGACGCTTGAAGCAGGATTTCTCAATTGCTATTCTCGTATCTTTTCCTCCATAGGTAATATGATATTCAGGATATGTATTTACTATCCTTTTGTCTACGGCATAAGTTTTTCCGTCAGGACCTTTCACAGAAACAGGATTGCCGAAACCGTCAACAACCACAGACTCATCAATATGATTGAGCCTGAAATCGTTGGAATTGTCAGACACCGGCCAGTATGCCATCAGTTTACTGTCATCAGGCTTGTATGCTTCCATCATAGTCTTAAGACGAAGATCCTCAGGGTGACGCTCGAAGAGATCAAGAAGCGGGCGGGAATAATAAATCTCTGCCCAACCCTGTCCTCCTGGTGCGTCAGGAGAGTAGAACATAGACCCCATAGACCCTTTCTGATCTGTCCAGTCAGTTGATGAAGGCACCATAGCCACACACCAAAGCACCTCTTTGGATTCTTTGGAAAACTGGAAAAGATGTGTATAGTCAGGATCAAGCTTATCAATAGAGTTTGCGCTTCCGAGCACTTCATTGACGACTTCAATGCACTTGTCCCACTTTTCTTCGTATAAATATACTCTCGAAAGGAGTCCCATAGCCGCTGCATAGGAAATGTAGCCGTTATTGCCTCTTCTCGTCCCGCCTTTCATGAGAGCTGCGGCTTTAACGAGGTCTTCCTCAATTGAAGCGTAGCAATTCCCCACAGTCTCTCTTTTTGTAACGGAATAGTCTGCTGAATTTCGAAGAACGATACCCGGCTTATCAGATCCAAGGGAATAAGGAGTAGAATAAATCTGCATCAAATGGAGGTGCACGATTGCACGGATAAAGTAATTCTCTCCAAGTATATGGTCAGAAACACCATCTTGTCCTTCTGGAATTGCATCTATCATTGAATTTGCACTCAAGAGTATCTTATAGGCAATCCACCAAAAATAACCTGTGTTACCTTCTGTAGAGACATCAGTATAGCGCAGTGCCGTGCAAAGCGGGTCCGTGGTCATATCTGATAAACAGCAGTTGTCAGCTCTGAACTCAGCCATCTGGAAGAAATGACGCACATAAGAATTGGCGGAATACACTGTTCCCTCGTACATTAGTATTGCCTTGAAAAGGCCATACGTTCCGTCCGTTACGACTGACGAGTTTGCAGGATCTTTCATGGAACCGGCAGAAACTGCATCTGAAGGGAACAAGTCGAGATCACAAGCTGTTATCGAAAGAACTGCTGCAATAGCAATAATTATCTTTTTCATTTTCTTCTAAAATTTAAGATTAAGACCAAGGGAGAATACACGACCCACCGGATAGTTCATTGAGTACATACCGGCAAGTTCATACTGAGTACTCTCAAGACGGACTTCAGGATCCATTCCTGAAAATTTGGTCAAAGTATAAAGATTATCTGCAGTTACAAACACTTTCGCCTCATTAAGATTTATTCTCTTGGTCAAGGAAGAAGGAAGTGTATAACTGAACGTGACATTTTTAACTCGAAGGAAACTACCATCTTCGAGGTAGCGGGAACTGATTCCATTGGCATTGTGATTACCTCCTGCCATAGGCTTAGGATGGGTGGCTACATCTCCGCTCTTCTTCCAACGACTCCAGCCGAGACCATTGTCTATGGACATTTGGTTATAGTCCGTATAAACGCCGTCGGCATCCATAGTAGTACGTGTAAAGTTGAATATCTTATTTCCGACAACGTAATTGAGATTGATTGAGAGAGAGAAAGGACCGTAAGTGAAATTATTTACAAGACCTCCGCTGAACAAAGGTGCCGCGTTACCTACGATCTGAGAATCAGCGTCAGGATTGAAAACGTTTGTAGGCTCTTTTCCTGTAACATTGCCTTCTGCATCTTTTATGAGGTGCTCCCACATAGGTTCGCCGTTTTCCGTATTCACTCCCAGCCACTTTGGCATATACCAGCTGTACAGCGCCTCGCCTTCACGGACAATCTGTCTTGCACTATTCGAGCCGACCGTCTGGATTATATCCTCCGAACCAGGGATGCTTACCACCGTATTTCTGTTGAATCCTATGTTGAAACCCGTGTTCCATATGAATGAACCCTTGCGTATATTGAGCGAATTTATCTGCAACTCAACTCCCATATTTCTTACAGAACCCTTATTCTGCTTGATACTGTAGAATCCTGTACTCGGTGCTGTAGGGACGTCAAGCAGAAGATCTGTGTTAAGTATGTGGTAAAGGTCAAGATTAAACTCCAAATAGTCGCCAAGACTGAGGTCAACACCGAAATTGCTCATTTTGGCCTTCTCCCAATGAAGATAAGGATTCTCCTGAGTTGCAGGATAAGATCCCACTTTGCCCTGATACTGAGTAGCGTCAGAGAATGTATAGACGGAAAGATATGAATAAGGATCTATACCTGAATTTCCCGTCTCACCATAGCTGGCACGAATTTTAAGGAAAGAAATAATATCATTTGACTTGAGAAAATCCTCCTTGTTCAAAACCCAGGCCCCGGAAACAGAAGGGAACAGACCGACTCGCTGCTTTGGAGCAAATACGGAACTGGCATCGGCACGAAGCGAAGCGGAAACGATATACTTATCTCTATAGCTGTATTGTGCCTGTGAGAATACAGACCAGCCCTTTCCTTCTACAATATTTCCTCCTACACCGTCTGCTGTCGAAGCATTAAGAACTGTCAGTCCGTTTTTCATACTCGTGCCGCGGGCACTTGTCGCATCGTTCTTCCACTGTCCCCACTCATATCCTATCAATGCTGATACGGAGTGAGTATTGTTGATTGAGTTGGCATACTTGAGAAGATTTGAAGTAGAGAAGCTTCTGCCTATTGTGATATCCTTTTGTATCACACCATCAGGATAAGACGCGCTGGCAGTCCTTGGATCGACAACAAGTTTCCAAGTAGAAGAAGAAGCAGCATAGCGGTTATTAGATGTAAAACTCAGATGGTCCGATATTCTCCAGTTTAGTTGTATGTCGGTAGAGAGATTGATTCCGTTCGACTTTGATGAGTTGTAAAGCTCATTATGGAAGATATTATATTTATCGTGAGACCACCAGGTCTTTCCATTGTCAGCGCGAACAGAGGAATTGACGTATAAAGGCTTGCCTGTATTCTCATCGAAAGGAGAATCCCAAGGAGACATACGGTATGCCGACTCGAGAGTTACATAACTGGAAGTCCCCTGGTTTTTGCTGTCAGCAAAGTTCATTCTCATATTGAGGTCAAGCCTGTCATTGAGTTTCATACCAAGATTGACACGTCCGTTTGTCGCTGCATAGCTGGTGTTTATAAGAGTACCTTTTTCCCTGTAATGATCCAGGCTTACAAAATATGTAATTCTATCCGAACTGCCTGAAGCGGATGCATAATAGTTTTGGGTCGCGCCAAGTTTGAATGACTCGTTCATCCAATCAAAATCGGTCTCAAGCAAGGTCTTAGGATAAAGGATATTGAATACTGCTTTGGAATAAAGGCTTTTCGTCATATTATATAATTCCCGAGAATTCATAGGTCGGAAACGACCGGAAAGAGCCTGCTTAACTCCTCCCTGAGCCTTGAATTCCACTACAGGAGGATTGCCGGGCTTTGCTTTCTTGGTCGTTACGACAATGACGCCTCCTGCTGCGCTGGATCCGTAAATTGCGGTCGCTCCCGCATCCTTAAGCACGGTTATGGTCTCAATGTCATTAGGATTGAATGAACCGCCAGGAATACCGTCTACAACATAAAGAGGAGCTGCCGAAGCAGATATGGACCCTGTTCCGCGAACTCGAATTTGAGCGGCTTCTCCAGGTTGTCCTGATGCATTGTAAATTAATACTCCTGCAACTTTTCCTTGAAGCATATTTCCAACGTCAGGAGTAGACACGTCTCTAAGAGTCTCGCCGGAAACAGTAACTACGGAGCTTGAAAGTTCTGTTCTCTTCGCACTGGAGTACCCCATAACAACAATCTCATTGAGCTGAAGCGCATCCTGACGGAGTTTTATGACGACAGGAGCGTTGTTATCCGCTTCAAACTCATGAGATTTATAACCGAGAACCTCAACTACAAGTGTCTTTCCGGATCTTACTTTAATTGAAAACTTTCCATCAATGTCCGTAAGCACACCGTCATTGGTTCCCTTCACATAAACTGCGGCTCCAATTATAGGCATAGAATCCGTTATGTCAGAAACCGAACCGAAAACCGTGACTATACCCGATTTTGAAACTGCTGCCACCGGCTTGTCTTTACTCTGAAGGATAATCTCTTTCCCCTGAATCCTGTACGTTATGTCCGAATTATTGAACAAAGCATTCAAAACCTGCCGGATAGGTGCAGAAATATCCACTGTTCCAACTTTGAGGTCCTTGATATCCTCAGAGTTGTAGAAGAATGTGTAACCGCTGGCATGTTCAATCCGTTCAATTACGCTCTTCACTGATTCAAGATTCTGAGCCTGAGCAGAGTAAGCAACTGCAAATGCGATTGATAACACGGTCAGAAGTTTCACAAAAACATTACCTGTACACGCTCTCATATTTTAAAAATTAAAAGTTATTTTTTTGATAGTGTATATTTTCCATCCTTATTGACTGTCTTCAGTTTAAGTGCCCAACTGATTTTTTCGATAGCGGATTCGACAGATTCACCATAGCCCACAGCTCCGTTCATAAGAATCCCCTCATCTTTCAGCCCCTTAATCTCAACGATTCCGCCATATTTCCAATTAAGGAAATCCTCAAGTTCGCAGACGGGAGTATTTACAAGTTTATATCCCCCTTCGATCCAATGTATGTTTGAGAAGAATCTGCTCACAGCTGAAAAGCCGCCTGCTGCATTATAGTCGAGTCTTTCACCCGGCACCATCAAGCGGGAGAAACTACCGTCTGCCGATGAGAACTCGACCCTGCCCTCGTGAAGCACAACTTGAACATCGGATTCACCGGACTGAATAACAGAAAATGAGGTCCCTTTAACCTTGATTGTTCCATCAACCAGCTTTACATATAAAGGAGCATTGTTCTCCAAATGACGAATATTAAAATCTGCATTTCCTTCGAGATAAACGACACGTTCTTCAAGAAAGTTGCTGCTGTATCTCAATCTGCTTCCATTCCCCATCCAAACAGTCGAGCCGTCAGGAAGAAGTTGCCCTCCCTTGTCCGCTACAACATAGGTATATTCTGTTATATGCTCCGAAGGAGCTGACCTCCATCGTATATTACTTAACGTATAACCCGCAAAGAGGCATAGGCAGATGCCGCAGGCTACGCCAAATGACATTGTGGAATAACGTAAAAACTTCCTTCTGAGCTCTGCACGTTTAATTTTGTGCGAAAGGGAATCCAGAACTCTGCTTCCGGCGGTCATTTCCTTGACGTCGGCAGCTTTATCGGATTCATAGATAGATTTCCAGACCTTATACAGATCGTTATTAGTTTTGCATTTAGTGTCCATCAACAATAGGTACACCGTTTTAATACAAAACCCTACATCGAAAATGAAAAATTATGACATTTTTTTCCTGATGTACTTTATTGCAAGAGAAATGTTCCTTTCTGCGCCTTTTTCAGAGATGCCCATTTTTTCGGCAACTTCCTTGTAGGACAAGCCTGCCATACGATTGAGACGGAAAGCTTCCTGTTGCCTTTCCGGCAACATAGAAACAAATTCTTCAAACTGCCTTTCAAGGTCTCTCGCCTCAACGCCTGCGACCACATCGTCTATTCCCTGAATCAAAGCTGCCTCAAGACTTATAGTTGCGACTTTATTCCTCTTGGAGTTGAACACGAGATTTCGTGTTATCACAAAAAGTAGCGGACCCAGAGGACGGTTCTCATCAAGTTTGGTGCGCATGTTCCAAAGACGCATAAAAGCAGCCTGAAGAATATCCTCCCGCTCTGCATCATCGGAAATAAACATACCGGTAAAGCGATATACCTTCAACCAATGGTTCCGGTATATCCTTTCGAAGGCAAGTTCGTCCCCCTGCTTCAGCAGAAGTATGTCACTCCTGTCATCCATCACTCCGTTACGGAAAGTCACTCAATAACGGCGTAAAGATAAGTAAAAAATATAATAGCCGGACAATTTTACCTGCTACCCTCTGAACTTAACCATAGCTTTACAGAGCACAGCAAGAAATTCAATTGTGGTTACACAGCCCCAAAATCTACTACTATAGATAAATTTTCCTTAACTTTGCGGAGTAAAAAAGAGCAAGGATATGTTTAATGGAAAAATCATCTGGGCGTTGTGCGCAGTGCTGGGTATTCTTTCCTGCAAGGCGGCAGGAGATGTGGGGATTTACGGTTTCAAGGCAGTCTCCGGTAAGGGCGAGGAAGTGAATTTTGCCGACTACAAGGGCAAGGTTCTCCTGCTTGTGAACACCGCGTCAAAATGCGGTTTCACACCTCAATATGAGGGTCTGGAAGCCCTTTATCTCAAATATAAGGACGAAGGACTCGTGGTAATAGGCTTCCCTTGCGACCAGTTCGGACATCAGGAACCCGGTACAAATGATGAAATAGAGGAGTTCTGCCGTCTCAATTATGAGCTGAGCTTTCCTCTTATGGAAAAGACCGAAGTAAACGGCGAAAATGCAAATCCGATATTCAAGTGGCTGTACGGCAAGAAAGCCTTTGCAGGATTCGGAGAAAGCAAGCTTGGAGAAATGATGGACAAAATGCTGTCAAAAACGGATCCCGACTATGCCTCAAAACCAGATATAAAGTGGAATTTCACGAAATTCCTGATAAATAGAAAGGGAGAAGCCGTCGCCCGTTTTGAGCCGAGCTCAAGTCCGGAAGAAATGGAAAAAATGATTCGGGAGCTACTCGAAGAAGCTATCTTGTGTAAATGAGTATCCTCTGACCGGGCTTTATAAGACTGGACTTCAAGCCGTTCCACTTTTTGAGTTGGGACACTTTTACGTTGTGCTTCAGCGCAATGCCGCTGAGAGTATCACCCGGTTTCACCTTATATCTTATACTCTCGCCGTTGCCACCCGCCTTTATGCTTTTTATGACGGATGCGCTGAGATATTTGCTTGAATTGTGCTTATACAGACTGTCTCCGTGCTCAATGATTTTCACGGAATAGTTTGCAGGAATGCTCAGGATGTAGCTGCCCTCATTGCCAGGAATTATATCATGAGTGTATTGAGGATTAAGAAGCTTGAGAGTGTCGAGAGGCACGCCTATCAGTTCGTGTATCTGCTTGAAGTGAAGATTCCTGTGTATTTCTATAGTATCTATTTCAGCGGGGAAAACGAACTTTTCGGGCTCTATTCCATAATCTTTATAATACTTGAAGCCGTACATGGCACCCACAAACGCAGGCACATAACTTCTCGTCTCGCGCGGAAGGAAAGGATAGATGTCCCAAAAATCGCGGCTGCCGCCCGAGCGCGCAATAGCCTTACGCACGGCACCGAAACCGCAGTTATATGCGCTTATTGCCAGATTCCAGTCTCCGAATTCATTATAAGCATCGCGCAGATAGCGCGCAGCTGCATCAGCAGACTCGAAAGGATCCATACGCTCGTCCACGAAAGAGTTTATTTTCAATCCATAGTGCTTTGCCGTACGGTACATGAACTGCCACATCCCCGTTGCCCCGACTTTCGAGCGCGCAAGAGGATTCAGATTAGACTCTATGACAGCCATCATCTTCAACTCCTGCGGCATCCCGTAGCGGTCGAAAATCTCTTCAAAAAGCGGCAGATAATAATCCCCCAGCCCTATCAGCTTCGCTGTAATCTTCGGATTCTTGATTGTGTACATGTCTATATAGTCACGTACTGTACGGTTGTAAGGGACTGTTATATAGGAGTTCATACGAACTATTTTTTCCACAATCAGGGAGTCCGCTTCCCTATTTGCCGCAGGCAAATGCGAAACTGATAAAAAAAGCACAATGGCGGCTGAAAGGAGTCGTATAAACTTTTTCATTTTCAGAATTTAAAGCCAAGCCTCATGCCGAAAGCGGGCATTGCGGAAGTCCCTCCAAAAGCATAAGTATTGTCTGTGTTAATAATAGTGGGCTCAATGCGCATGGCAATATTGTCGCTGACCTCAAAATCCTGCATATAGGCAAAGACATTGGCATCAATTGCCTGAAGCAGGTACACCACCACTATGCCGAGCAGGCTGTAGTCCCTCAAACGGCGATAGGCATTGCGGTAGTACAGCGCGGTCTCCGCACCGTGAGGCCATTCAGCGGCAAGCTGCGAGGCAGTTTCTTCCGTCGTGGCAAGGTTGTATATATTTCTATATCGTTCGTAATTTCTACTGTTCACAAGATAAAAGTGCGTACACCCTATAAGCCCTCCCCAATATATGGGAAGCTTCCATGCCTCGCCGTTATAAATCTGACCGAGTCCGGGCAGAAGTATGGAATACATAGTTGCACGGGCAGGATAGTGGGGATGGTCTGTCTTGTAATTGTACACTCCGTCGAACATGGCACCCCAATAAACGAGCCCTCCCGCTATGAAAAAGCCGTTACTCCACGCCTTGGCAGAGCTGTTTGTGGGATCTTTTTCATACAGGGAGCGAAAATACAGGCCTCCGGCAATGCCGGCGGCAATGCCTCCGTAAATCACCGGCAATTTCCAATACTGCTTATTGTAAATCTGAGCGCCTCCCACAAGAACGGAAGAGCCTATGCACATAGTGCTCATCTGCATCTTGTCCTTATGGGTAATGCCATTGTAATATTCCGAAAAGGAGAAGAATTTTTCTTTTTTGGTAGTGTCCTTCTTCGCATTCGGGTCATCGTAATTCTGCGAGAAAGCTTTTTCCTTGAACTGACAATGCGCCTGCGGGACCGACAGCATGCAAACTGCGGCCAAAATAAAGAACACTGACAAACGAAATCTCATCTACGGTCTTTCCAAGTCCTTAAGGAAGGCATCAATTTCGGCATCGGAGGAGAAATGAATTGTGATTGTACCTTTCCCTCCTTTGTTTCTTTTGAGCGATATATTCTCTCCAAAATACTTGCCCACCCTTTCGAGTACCTTATAATAATTTTCCGGAAGGTCCTGCTGAATATCAGCTTTCTTCTTCTCAGCAGGTTTAGCCCCTTTGGCAAGAAGCTGCTCAAGTGCACGCACTGAAAGGTCCTCACGGACCACTGCATCGCACAGTTGCTCCTGGAGCAAGGTATCTTCCACTCCGAGTATGACTTTCGCATGCCCCACGCTTATCATGCCGACTTTAAGGTCGTGCTGAATTTTCGCAGGAAGTTTGAGAAGACGCAGATAATTGGTGACGGATGCCCTTTTCTTCCCCACTCTGTCCGCCATCTGCTCTTGAGTGAGCGAGCACTCGTCGATAAGACGCTGGTAACTCATCGCCACCTCGATAGGATCAAGATTCTCCCTCTGTATATTCTCCACTATAGCCATTTCAAGCATACCCTGCTCGCTGGCATCGCGTATATAGGACGGAATCATATCCATTCCCGCCATCTTCGCAGCCCTGTAACGGCGCTCGCCGGAGATTATCTGGTACTTGCCGGCAGCGACCTTGCGGACGGTTATAGGCTGTATAAGCCCAAGGCTTTTTATCGATTCGGCAAGTTCCGCAAGGCTTTCGCTGTCAAACTGCATTCGAGGCTGGAAAGGATTGGGCTCAATGAGGTCCATAGGAATGCGGACTATGTCCGCCTCGACGGTCTGCGGAGCGGAATGCCCCACTATGTCCTTATTTATATAGCCTACAGGCTTGCGAAGATCGTCCACATTGGCATCTTCTCCGAGAAGAGCGCTCAGACCGCGCCCCATTCCGCGAGCTGTCTTAGGGTTCATATTCTATCAGTTCTTATTGTGTTCGAGGAGCTCTTTTGCAAGATTAAGATAATTTGTGGACCCCGTACTCATCACATCGTAAAGAATGATGGGTTTGCCATGCGAAGGGGCCTCGCTCAAGCGTATATTGCGCTGGATGATGGTTTCAAACACCATATCGCGGAAATTTTCTTTCAGTTCTGTAAGCACCTGCCTGTGCAGGGTTGTGCGGCCGTCAAACATAGTGACGACAAAACCCTCTACGGCAAGTTCCGGATTCGCCCCCTTCTGCACTATCCTTATTGTCTGAAGCAGCTTTCCAAGCCCCTCAAGAGCGAAATATTCAGGCTGCACGGGTATCATTACAGAGTCCGATGCCGTCAGGGAGTTTACGGTTATTATACCGAGCTGGGGAGGGCAGTCTATTATAACATAGTCGTAATTGTCGCGAATGGGTGCGAAGGCATGTTTGAGCACCTTTTCCCGCTCGGGTCTGTCCACCATTTCAAGTTCCACACCCACGAGATTTATATTGGAGGGAATAAGGTGCAGATTGGCTATTTCCGTCTGGATAAGAGCATCCTCCGCAGCTATTTCACCCAACATAAGTTCATAGAGGGATCTGTGATCCTTGTTGTTCGGGGAGAAGTTCAAACCCGAGGTGGTATTTGCCTGAGGATCGGCATCGACTATGAGCACTTTCTGCTCAAGAACGGCAAGGGAGGCCGCAAGATTGATGGCAGTAGTGGTTTTACCCACACCACCTTTCTGATTGGCTATCGCTATTATTTTGCCCATTTTCGCGTTAAAAATATGTCTACAACATGCAAATTTAATAAAATTCTTTCAGAATACCACCACGATTTGAGCCTTGCATTCGGGTCGGGAATTTGCAAGAAACTGGAAAGAGGCGCGTCTGTAGTGCGGCAGTGAGAATTTATATGAGGCTATCATCGAAAGTTCAAAGCCCTTGCCGTGGTAGGCAGGAACACTGAAGCCGCCGGGCAGCTCACGTCGGTAGCAATATATACGATCCTCCCGGCTGCCGGCGTTGTAGACCGTGCCCCGGGCGTAGGCGCTCAGCGCAGTGCCCACAGCACCCAGTTCAAGATAGCTGAGCCAGGCGAAGCCGCGGCAATGCACGGCATTAGCCCTAAGGGTCGCGCGCAAAACAGCTCCCGAATAGGAAACGTCCATACGCAAATCGCTTCTAAGAGGATAGAGGTCGGCAGGGCGAAGACGCTCCTGCCAGCGGGCACGCAACTGCCACGCCCTGCCGGGCACGCTCTCCCAGCAAAGCTGCGACTTATAAGCCTGCGTGCCCCGGGAAGGATTATAAGAAGCGTCCGCCACAAAACCCCAAGCCCCCCACTCCAGCCCGAAAGCCGCTCCGCAATCCTTGGGCAGCACACGAAGCACTACGCCCAGACGCCTCCCGTACGCAACATTATACATGCCCCCGACAATCAGTTTCGAGCACCATGCCACGCCGGCATCCTTCCCCAAAACCATTTCCCCGAAAACATCGGACTTCCCCAGACAAAAGCTCCCGTCAACTCCGGCAGCTCCCTCCAAAATCCCGCCGTCGGGCTTGAAAAGAGCACGCACAGTGCTCCCCCACTGAAAATTTCCGCCGAAAAAAGTATAATTCAGCACAGGCATGCAGTCTATATCAGCACTGCGCACGCCCCTCATTCTCTTTGCAAGACCCGGGAAAGCAAGCGCGGCGGAAACTGCGGATTTCCCGAACTCAAAAGAGCCTCCGAAGCCTCTAAAATACGAGGTATAAGAGCGCGAAGGCGTGATCCCCACAGGCTTACGCATAAAAGCGGCAAGAGTAGGATACCCGCTCAGGGACATGCCGCTCCACAGCTCCGCCCCCTGGGCGAAACGCATATTGAAATCCCCCACGACAAGCTTTACCCGTTCAAGATTCAGAGCAGAGCAAAAACTCATATTCCTGCCGCCTAAGGCAAGCGCTGCGTTTCCATTTATGCCTCCCCTGCTCTCCGCAAAAAGTTTCATTCCCCCGTCACTCCCCTCTTTACGGACCCGTCCCTGCAAGCGGCACTCCCCGCGCAGACGCAGACTGTCTTTCACACCCTCCCCGAGCCTGCGACGGGTCGCCAGCGAAATAAAAGGCTGCAACGCCCTCGCATAAGCCTCTCCGAAGCCGTCCACGGCAGCGAGCTCCGCAATGGAAACCACATCCCCGCAGCGGCTGCGATAATCCGCGAGCGAAGCCGCCTGATAGGAAGACATCAAGCCTGAGGCAGCCAGAGTACGGGCATTCCCACGATTTATAGCCAAAGGGTGGGAAATAAAATACTCATAATGCTCAAGCTGTTCCTCTGAAAGTTCCTCCATGGAAGAAGCTCCGCTCAAATACAGTATGCAGCTTTCAAGCAAAGTCAAAATCAACAACACTTTCATACCTTCCCGATAATTTCAGCCAATTTAGCCCAAGTAAACGTCAATTATTTCCTAAAACATAAAAGCTCTTGCGAAAAGGTAAAAACTTTCACTCTTTTTGGTTATATTTGTGCCTTTATTCAAAGAGTCTATAATAAGATGGCAGCAGCGGACTGTTATATTATCGTAAACCCTCACTCCGGCTCCGGCAAGACCATGTCGGAGTGGTCGGTGGCACAAGACGAACTCAAAAAGAAGGGCATAGACTACCTTTCCGTATTCACCAAGAAGATAGGACACGCAAAAGAGCTGGCATACAGGGCAGCAGTCGAAGGGTATAGAAAAATAATAGCAGTAGGAGGAGACGGCACTCTCCACGAAGTGTTCTGCGGCGTAGGGAAAGCGGTCGATGAGAGCATCGCACCGGCTGAAGCTTTTTTCATTTCCGTAATTCCCATAGGCTCGGGCAATGATTGGATAAAGGCAATAGGCATACCGCATGACACGAGAAAAGCCGTGGCGGTGATAGCTTCCTCCCATACGGACCGGGAAGATTATGTGAAAGTACGCACGAGCAACGGCAGCTGCGTAATGGCAAATGTGGGGGGACTGGGCTTCGATTCACACGTCTGCGAAAGGGTTAATTCCCTCAAATCGCGCGGGATGCGCAGCAAGCGTATATATATCAACTCTCTGCTATACACCATCCTGCACCTCAAAGCCCTCGATATTGAAGTAATAGCCGACGGCGAAAGGGTCTTTTCCGGCGAATGCTACTCCATAGCTTTCGGTAACGGGGAATACAGCGGAGGAGGAATGCGCCAGACCCCGGGAGCCCTTATAGGAGACGGTCTTCTGGATGTATTGATTGTCCCAAAAACTTCCCTTTTCAATATTTTACGTGAAATGCCACGCCTTTTCAAGGGCAATATGGGAGAATCCAAACGCATAAAATCCTTCCGTTGCCGTGAGGTCAGCATAGTGCCTCTCAATGCAGCTTCCACAGATATTGTGGAAGTTGACGGAGAAATAGAGGGACATCTCCCGCTTACAATCGAAATAAGCGGAGCACAATTCAGGATTCCCGTAAAAACCGTCAAATAATCATGAAGAAAATTTTATTTGCAGCAAGTGCTGCGCTATTTCTGATGACAGCATGCAACAATAACGAGAATCCGCTGTTGAGGGACTCAAAAGCTCCTTTCGGGGCTCCGGAATTCAACAAGATAAAAGCCGAACATTACTTCCCTGCAATGCAGGAGGCGGTAAAAGAAGGCAAAGCTGAAATAGATGCCATAGTAAATTGTACTGACGAGCCGGATTTCAACAATACGATAGCCGCGCTGGAAAGTGCGGGAAGACGCTATGCGGACATAGGAGGCATATTCTACAATCTGCTTGAGGCAGATTCGTCCGACGAACTCCAGCAGATAGCCGAGAAGGCAGCCCCTCTCGCCAATGAGTATGAAATGTACATAAGTCTCAACGAAGGGCTTTTCAGGAAAATCAAAGCCGTTTACAAAAAACGCGACTCTCTCGGTCTTGAGCCGGACCAGTACAAACTCACCGTAGACACTTACGAAACTTTCGAGCGCAACGGTGCAAACCTTTCGGAAGAGGACAAAAAAACTTACGGAGAGCTCTCGGAGCAGCTTTCCCTTTTGCAACTCAAATACAAAAAGAACGTGCTCGCTGCGACAAACGCATACACTCTCAATCTCACCGACACTCTTGAGCTCGAAGGGCTACCCGAGTTTTTAAGGGAACAGGGAGCTGAAAGCGCGAAGGCAAAAGGGCAAGAAGGCTGGACTTTTGATCTCTCCTACCCTTCCTACGCTCCCTTCATGAAATACAGCGCACGCCGGGAATTGCGTGAAAAAATGTTCCGCGCCTACAATTCAAAAGCACTCGGAGGCGAATTTGACAACTCGGAGCTGGTAAAGGACATTGTAGGGACAAGAATAAAGATCGCCAATATACTCGGCTACGGAACTTATGCCGAGTATGCTCTGAAGAACAGGATGGCAAAGACTCCGGAGACGGTGAATGCCTTCCTCAAAAAGCTTTTGCTTCCGGCTCTGCCCGTAGCGAAACAAGAGGTAGCGGAGATAAACGGCTATGCTCTTGCAAACGGGTTTGAGGGCAAGGAAATCATGCCTTGGGACTTCAGCTATTGGTCGGAAAAATACAAGCTCGCGAACTACAACTTGAGCGATGAGGAACTGAAACCTTATTTCAGGCTCGAGAACTGCATAGACGCGGTACTCGGGCTTTCTACAAAACTCTATGGACTGCATTTCACAGAAAGAAAGGATATCCCAGTATATCATAAGGATGTGAAGGTGTACGAAGTCACCGACGAGAGCGGCAGGCACGTTGCGCTCTTCTATGCAGACTTTTTCCCGCGCGAAAGCAAGAGAGGAGGAGCGTGGATGACGGAGTTCCGCGGCCAGCGTTATCTTGACGGCAAGGAACAGAGACCGCTCGTGAGCATAGTCACGAATTTCACAAAACCCACCGCCACAACTCCTTCGCTCATCACTCACGATGAGCTGACAACCTTCCTGCACGAGTTCGGGCACGCTCTGCACGGAATGCTCGCGGAGGGACGCTACGGTTCGCAGACAGGCACAAACGTTGCCCGCGATTTTGTGGAACTACCGTCTCAGATAATGGAAAACTGGGGCTATGAACCCGAATATCTCAACACTTTCGCAAAACACTACAAAACGGGCGAAACCATAGACGCGGAACTCGTCGGTAAAATAGTAAAGAGCAAGAATTATCTCTCGGCTTACTATCATATACGCCAATTACAGTTCGGTATACTCGACATGGCTTGGCATAATCGCAGTTCCGTACCCGCCGAAAAGACTGTCTCTTTTGAAAAATCGACACTAAAAAAGCTTGAGGTACTTCCTCAGGTTCAGGGGACCTGTATTTCCACAAGTTTTTCACACATATTCTCCGGCGGTTATTCCGCAGGATATTATTCCTACAAGTGGGCTGAAGTGCTCGAAGCGGACGCTTTCTCTTTATTCAAGGAAAAGGGCATATTCAATCGCGGGCTCGCAGAATCTTTCCGCCGTAATATACTCTCAAAGGGAAGCTCCATGGACGAGGCTGTACTGTACCGCAATTTCCGCGGTCACGATCCCGAACCTGAAGCCCTGCTCCGCAAGCTCGGAATCATAAAATAAAGAAATACCATGAAAGAAAGAATCACCCTCCACGACAAAAGCTTCAAGCCTTACATGACTTATGAGCAAATCATTGCAGACATAGACTCTCTCGCAGAGAAGATCAACAGAGACTTCCGTGGCTGCAAGGAGCCTCCGATTATCGTTTGCGTGCTGAACGGAGCAATGATGTTCACTTCGGAGCTTATGCAAAGACTCGACTTCGACTGCGAATTGGTATCCGTCAAACTGAGTTCTTACAGCGGCACCAACAGCACCGGAACGATAAGAACGGATATGAACCTGACAAAAAGCATAGCGGGACGCGAAGTGATAGTCTGCGAAGATATAGTAGACACAGGCAATACCGTAGTCTACCTCAGCAAGCTCATGAAAGAACAGGGAGCAAAATCAGTAAAGATATGCTGCATGCTGCTCAAACCGGAGATGTACAGCAAAGATGTGAAGCTCGACTATGTGGCAAAGGAGATTCCCAATGATTTTATCGTAGGTTTCGGACTCGATTACAATGAGTTAGGGAGAAATTACAAGGATATTTATGTTATAGAATAATGAAATACTACATTCTTTTCGGGCCTCCGGGAGCAGGTAAAGGCACCCAGGCCAGCGCAATGGTTGAAAAATTCAAGCTCAAACACATTTCAACGGGAGAATTGCTGCGTTCGGAAATTGCTGCTGGAACAGAACTCGGTCTGAAGGCAAAAGCCCTCATCGATGCAGGTTCGCTCGTTCCGGATGAGGTTGTCGAAGCCATGATAGCTTCCACTTTCGAGACAGTCAAAGGAGTCGACGGTTTTCTTCTCGACGGCTTCCCGCGCACCCTTGCACAGGCGGAGGCTCTCGACAAAATGCTGAAAGGGAAAGGCGAGCAGGTAACCGCGGTCGTATCGATAATGATTCCCGATGCAATGATTATGGAGCGTATCAAGCACCGCGCCACCATAGAGGGACGCGCAGATGATGCCAAGGAAGACACCATAAACAACCGCATCAAGACCTACCACGACAAGACAGAACCTCTCGTGGACTTTTACAAGAAAGCCGGAAAATATAATGAAATCGACGGCGTAGGCTCAATAGAAGAAGTGCGTTCACGCATCTTCAATCTCATGAAGAAATTTTAAGCTTCCGGACAGCGTAGCGCGCGAGCAGAAAGAGTGTTGCCGCAACGGCAGCCCCCAGCGCAAAGCCGACCAGAACATCTCCGAGGAAATGTTTTCCGACGAAAATGCGGCTCACGCCCACCAGAAAAGCCCAAGTGATGGCTGCGACTCCGTAACGGATGACGTAGCCATTTTTCTTCTCCATTCTGAATGCAAGAAAAGTCAGGACGGCAAATGCCATGGCGTTGCCTGCATGCGCCGAATAGAAGCCATAGGGATATTTCGGGTGCGGAGCCTCTAGTATATGAAGACCTTTCAGTACCATCCAGTCGTCGTTGCAGGGACGAAGCCGCGCCACGCTATCCTTTATAAAATTGGCGAATTGGTCCACGCAGGTGATGCAAAGCGCCGCTGTAATAATCATTATCAGTCCCCTTTTCCATCCTAAACGCCATATCAAAGCGGCAGCAACCAGCAGATAGAAGGGAAACCAAAGCTTTTTGTCACTGAAAAGTATCCATATCTGGTCAGTGAATGAGCAGTCAAGGCTGTTTATCGCAAGAGTCAGGTCCTTGTCAAGCGCTTCGATATATTTCAGGATTTCGCTCATACTATTCATGCAGGGCAGTCCAGAGTTGCTCCTTTAATTCTTTGAGTCCTTCTTGATTTATTGAGGAGATAAAGCAGCACGGGACTTTTTTCGGAAGATGAGGCTTTATCTCTTTCTTCCGCTTTTCGTCGATAAGGTCGCATTTTGTGATTGCCAATACCCTCTGTTTGTCGAGCAGTTCGGGATTGTATTGCTTCAATTCATTGAGCAGGGTTTTATAGGATGCGGCAATGTCTTCCTCCTCGGCAGAGACTAAGAACAGCAGCACGGAGTTGCGTTCGATATGCCTCAGGAAACGCAGACCTATGCCTTTTCCCTCATGCGCGCCCTCTATTATTCCCGGGATGTCAGCCATCACGAATGATTGCTCGTCGTAATACCTGACTATTCCGAGATTCGGTTCGAGAGTGGTGAATGCGTAATTTGCTATTTTAGGCTTTGCAGAAGTAATTGTCGCAAGAAGAGTGCTCTTTCCTGCGTTAGGAAAGCCTACAAGACCCACGTCGGCAAGTAGCTTCAACTCAAGGGTAAATATGCCTTCCTCTCCATCTTCGCCGGGTTGGGCATAGCGCGGAGTCTGTTGTGTCGCCGACTTGAAATTATTGTTTCCCAGCCCGCCGCGACCTCCTTTGCAAAGAATTTTTTCCTCTCCCGCCTCTACAAGTTCAAACAGAAGCTCGTCGGTCTCGGCATTTTTCACCACAGTCCCTACAGGCACTTCAAGTATAATGTCCGCCCCGTTCTTGCCGTGACGCAGAGCGCCCTCGCCCTTGCCTCCGTCTTCCGCCTTTATATTCTTGCGGTATTTAAGATGGATCAAGGTCCAGAACTGAGGGTTCGCCCTGAGTATTATATGTCCTCCGCGCCCGCCGTCTCCACCGTCCGGACCTCCCTTCGCCACATATTTCGCTCTGTAAAGGTGCATAGACCCCGCTCCTCCGTGCCCGGAAGAGCAGTATATGCGCACATAATCTATAAAATTGCTGTCTGCCATAATCTTTGCCGTAAACGGGTTTTCTTCAATTGAATATTCTCAATCCTTCCCCGCATTCAGGTAATGTTTTCCAAAGATAGTAAGAACTTGCGTAAAAATGGCAGTATTAAGGGAAATAATGCCAAACGTCCTGTACTAAGTCCGCTTCTGTAATAACTCTTGCTTCAGCTTCTCTATTTGGGCGATAGCATACATCGGACAAATACCAACATGCCTTACTTCAGAATTGTCCTCCTTGTCCACATAATCGAATTTCCCAAAATTCAAACAAATAAATCCCGCAAAAACGAAAAAATCCAAACAAATAAATTGCCGATTTTAGCAAAAATCCAAGGAAATAAATCCTTCTCCTGCACAGGGTAAAGGCATCGCAGGCATAACCGAGTCCGCCGGTATGTGGGATAAGATGATTTAGCGCCTGCAAACGGATGTCAAGCTTATTACAAAGCTTCCACCA
>CAUUCY010000009.1:0-36826 GCA_963543835.1 uncultured Bacteroidales bacterium | reverse complement strand
GAAGCAGGCTATATTGTCGTGGAAAAGGGATTCAAGGGAAAGAAGCCCTGCACCAGCTGCCGAATCACGGAGGAGGGTCTTTGCGCCTTCCAAGAATATGTGGATTCGTTGAAAGACTACATCTCACAATAATTCAGGCAGTGCATATTCAGGGAATTTGGCATAGTGCTCTCCAAACTGACGGCACCGTACAATAATTCCAAGAGCATATACTTACTTGCAGGTCGGCGGTTCTCCACAAAGTTCTGCCGACCTCTTGATTTTTCATTTATCAATTCTTCAATTATTGACGAAAACTTATTTGTTTTTTCAAGACTCCCCTTTCGTAGAGATATTTTCGTTTTCTTTCGGAAAACACAAAGTAAAATGAAATATCTCTACGAATTTTTATACCGGAAGACGCATAATCAGGGGGCAGCCGCAAAGCCTTTGTCTAAAAGCGGCTTGTCAGTCGCCGAGTGTGGCAACCATCACAGCCTTGATGGTGTGCATACGGTTTTCAGCCTCATCGAAGACTATGCTGTTCCTGCTCTCGAAAACCTCTTCCGTGACCTCGATGCCGTCCAGACCGAATTGCTCATGGACTTCCCTGCCCACCTTTGTTTCAAGATTGTGATATGCCGGAAGGCAGTGCATGAATTTGCACTCGGGATTGCCCGTACGGCGCATGAGTTCGGCATTCACCTGATAAGGGCGGAGCATTTCTATACGCTCTTTCCACACTTCGGCAGGTTCGCCCATAGACACCCACACATCCGTATAGATGAAATCGCAAGCTTTGACACCCTCATCGACCTTGTCTGTGATTGTGATGCGTGCTCCCGTCTCTTTCGCCACTTTGCGGCATTCCGCAACGAGTTCTGCGGACGGCTGGAGAGCCTTTGGAGCCACGATGCGTACGTCCATGCCCATTTTCGCACCTCCTACGAGAAGAGAATTGCCCATATTGAAGCGGGCATCTCCCAAATACGCGTAGGAAACCTGATTGAGAGGCTTGTCCACATGCTCTCTCATGGTAAGGAAGTCCGCAAGAATCTGGGTCGGATGATATTCATTGGTGAGACCGTTCCACACAGGGACTCCCGCATACAGTGCAAGTTCTTCCACAGTGGCCTGGGCGAATCCGCGATACTCAATTCCGTCATACATGCGTCCGAGCACGCGGGCGGTGTCTTTCATTGACTCTTTTACTCCTATCTGCGAGCCCGTAGGTCCGAGATAAGTGACATGTGCCCCCTGGTCTTTGGCAGCCACCTCGAATGCGCAACGTGTGCGGGTGGAGGTCTTCTCGAAGATTAGGGCGATGTTCTTGCCTTTCAGATGCGCCTGCTCCGTACCGGCATATTTGGCGGCTTTGAGATTTGCCGCGAGGTCAAGGAGAAATTGTATTTCCTTTTGGGAATAATCCAACAGTTTAAGAAAACTGCGGTTTCTAAGGTTGTATGCCATGATATATTACTGATTTAAGGTATTATTCTTGTTCCGCATGAAGGGTTGTCGAGCTGTCCTGCCTCTGTTATTATGCACTGCCCTCCTCCGTTCTCGACGAACATGATTCCCGCACGCACTTTCGGAGCCATGGAGCCTTCGGCGAACATGCCTTCGGCAAGATACTGTTTCGCTTCCGCCACTGTCATAGTGTCAAGCGCCTTTTCCTGAGGAGTACGGAAGTTGATATATACTTTAGGAACATCCGTGAGTATATAAAACTCATCCGCCCTCATCTTTACGGCTGCAACTGCGCTTGCAAGATCTTTATCTATCACTGCCTCGACCCCTTTACTGCCGTCTGCGGTATTTATTACAGGTATCCCTCCTCCTCCGACGGTCACCACCACATAGCCCTCGCGCGCAAGTTTTTCCACAAGCTCTATATTCTTTATACGCAAAGGCTTCGGAGATGCCACGACTTTGCGCCATCCGCGACCGCGGGGATCTTCCTTATACACTCCTGAGGTAAAAGTCTTTACTTCTTCAGCCGTATAATACGGACCTACGGGTTTGGTAGGGTTGTCGAACCCCGGATCTGCGGCATCGACTTCAACACGGGTGACAAGGGAAACCACCTTGCGCTCTATTCCTGCGCGGCGCAACACCTTTTCCATGCCGTTTTCAATCATATACGCTATTGAACCCTGGGTCTGGGCTCCGCAGAAATCCATAGGCATGGGCTCGACTCCGAAGACTCTTTTCCCCGCCTCATGCTGAAGCATCACATTTCCCACTTGCGGACCATTCCCGTGTGCTATAACTATTCCATAGCCGCGAGAAGCCAGATGGCAGAGCTGTGAGCAGGTATTCTCGACATTGGAGAGCTGCTGCTCGTATGTACCCTTTTCTCCGGCACGCAGGAGGGCATTGCCTCCGAATGCAATCATTATAAGCTTTTCCATACTCAATCTCTTCTTAAAGGCAAGGTGGAACAGCGCAGAAGCCCTCCCATCTTTGATATTTCACGATAAGGGACGGTCTCCACCGTCATTCCCCAGACATCCCGCAAATGCTTGTGCAGACGCTCGAAATGCTCTTCAATCACTATCACATCGGGGGCGATTGAAAATACATTTGAATTCATCCAGTACATCTCATCTTCCGTCAGCAGGAAAACATTGTCCTTCCCGAAGAGTTCGACAAGATGATCCGCATCGCGCGGGTTCATGAATCCCTGCCTGTAAATTATAGCCTTGTCAAGTCCCACAGGCATAAATGTGCAGTCAAGATGAAGTATGCCGTCGCGCGGGTCAGTATCGCTCTTGCGAAGATTCAGGGGAATAATCTTCTTTTCGGGGAAAATCATCCTCAGATAGTCGAGTGCAAGGCGGTTGGTGCGGGCGGTTTTGACCTGAGGATAATCAGGGAAATCGTACATGCCAAGGAAAATCATATCGTTATATAAAATCACGTCACCACCCTCTACGTGGACTGTCTCCGGCAGGTTGTATATATGCTTATAGTGGATTTTTTCATATATTTTCCAATATGCGTCAATCTCTTCCTGGCGGTCGGGAATAATATTGGAAACGATGATTTTGTCTCCTATCACAAAGCCTACGTCACGCGAGAAGACCTGATTGCAGTTCTCCACATGCTCGGGACGATATACTTTGACTCCGTATTTTTTAAGTATATTTTCAAAGGCGTTCATCTCCGCTATGATGTCCTTTTCCTGGGGATATATGCCTTTCTGCACGGATTCATAAGACTTGCCGTCGAAAGTTTCCTCGAGACTCGGGACAGCTCCGTTGGAATAAGGCCAGCCCAAGACTACTTCCCGCAAGCGGGCGGTTTCATTCTCTACGTGTAATTCCATATAATTATTGCTTTTTCTTTGAGACCAATTGAGTAAGATATATACCGAGCATTCCTATTGCCAATCCGACCCACTGCATGAGGGCAAGGGTTTCCTCTCCGAGTATGAACGAGAGCACGGCTGTGACAAGGGGCACGACCGCAAGAAATACGCTGGTGCGCGCAACTCCGAGATTCTTTATTGCATACGCCCAACTCGTGAATGCAGTTGCCGAACACAGAAGCGCGAGAGCCAGAACAGGGTAAATCACCTTCCAGCTCAGGTACACGGAAGCGTCAAAATCTGTCAGCCCCTTGGTAAAGAAAAGAGGCATGAAGAAAAGCGCCCCCAAGAGGAACTGGTACATGACTATCACCGAAGGAGCGTAGTTCTCCGAAAGCGATTTCGTAAAGGAAATCTGGCTCACTTCCGAAATTACGGCGATGAAAAGCACCAAGATGCCGAGCAGGAAAAGCGAACCCGTGGCTGTTCTCGTGTAAGTTACAAGCCAAAGACCGGCAAGAGTTATAAACACTCCGATAATATTAGTCCTGCTGAAATTTTCCTTGAATATAAGCATCCCAGCCGCCATTGCAAACAAAGGATTAGTCGCTATCACAAGCGAGGTAATGGTCGGGGATTCCGTGAATTTAAGCCCGTAGGTCTCACAGACGAAGTACACGAAAGGCATGCACAGGGCGAGGAGCACGAACTTCAAAACATCTTTCCTGCGCATGCGTATATCCCGCCCGCCGGCGACATTGATTATAAGGAGCAGCACACCTGCCATGAGTATGCGCACGGGCACGAAAAATTCAACGGGAATATGCATCTCGAGCAAACGGTCCGCCCATATATAGGACATAGCCCAAAGACATACCGTAAGCATTGCGGCCAAATATGCAGGTAACTTATTATTCATAACTTTATATGTGGTTCTTTTATCAAATTTCTCGCAAAAATAACATTTTTATTTAACAAATACTCATATCGTCACTATAAATCTTTACTGGCGGCAAAATTTGATTCATCTATTACCTCCGCTTCGGAGAATATCGTTGTAAATTTCTTCAAATACAGCTCTCAAGCGCCTTTCGTCGGAGATTATACTGCGGAGCTCTTCAAGGCGCAGGGCATTTGGCGACTCCTTAATCCATAGTTTGAGGTATCCGCCTTCGGCATATTTTTCCTTCAGATGCTCAAGAGTACGTTTCCAATACTCCTCCCTGCCCAGTCCGGGACAGTTCTTGAAACCGTATAATACGCATCTTCTTATGACCGTTTCCGGAATAATCTGCCTATCTGCCTCTGCCACTATTTTCCCGTAAATACTGCGAGGCTCTCCCGTATTCGAAGCGCGGTGGTCTTCAGCTGCCTGAGCGATTATCTCGATCTCTCCGGGGCTGAACCAGCGGAGCAAAGGCAGTTCTTCCCGAATTATGCGGCCCGACACTAAATGGTGGGTCGCACGGTCCTCGCAGAGCCCTAAATCATGGCAGGCGCAGGCGACATACACAATATCCTTGTCCACCGGATAGAATTGAGAGAGATACTGCCCCTGTTCGATCACGTAACGTGCATGTTCCCTTTGATGAGCCCCGTCAAAAGCATCGTAGCGGGGTATTATCTCATTTTCTATATAAAAATAAAGAGATTCTTCCATTTTCTTAAAACATCGTTAAACAAATATACCAATAAAAATCAGTAAATTTGCGACAATATGACTACGCTTTTTCTAATACTCTTCGCTGTTGTGGTGCTCGTGAGCATTATGCTCAATAATATTTCTTCGAGAATAGGCATTCCCGCCCTCCTCGCGTTCATGTTGCTGGGCATGCTTTTCGGGAACAACGGACTTTTCAAGCTTGACCTTGACGATTACGACATAGTGAAGGAAATATGCACCGTCGCCCTCATATTCATCATGTTCTACGGCGGTTTCGGCACACGCTGGAAATCCGTAAGACCCGTAGTCAGGGAGTCGGTACTGCTCGCTTCTGCCGGCGTTGTCATAACGGCGTTCATGGTCGGAATTTTCTGCCATTACTGCCTGAATATGGACTGGCTCGAAAGCTTCCTGCTCGGTGCGGTAATGGGCTCCACAGATGCGGCAAGCGTGTTTTCCATATTGCGAGGCAAGAGGCTCGGACTTAAAAACAATACGGCTCAGATACTGGAAGTGGAGAGCGGAAGCAACGACCCCACCGCATACATGATAATGACTATCATTCTGACTATCATGAACGGGGAAGCAAGCGGAAGGGCAATTGCCTGGAACTTCTTCGCGCAGCTGGCTTTCGGCATAGGAGGAGGACTTCTAATTGCCAAGATTGCCATCAGGATGTTCCGCAAACTAGAATTTGAAGGTAGCGGATATGATTCCCTATATATATTCGCAGTGGCGATTGCCTCTTATGCCCTGCCCGCTTTAATCGGCGGCAACGGCTATCTCAGCGCATACCTTGTGGGCATTATAATAGGAAACGAGGAATTTAAGGAAAAGAAGGCCCTTGTGCATTTCTTCGATGGAATAACAAGCCTTATGCAGATTCTGGTGTTTTTCCTGCTCGGACTTCTCGCGCGCCCCTCGCAGCTGCACCACGCAATACTGCCGGCGCTTGGAATATTCCTTTTCATGCTTTTCGTGGCACGGCCTGCCGCCGTTTTCAGCATACTCACTCCAATGCGGAAATATCCTTTGAACCAACAGACACTGATTTCCTTTGTCGGTCTGAGGGGGGCGGCATCGATAGTTTTCGCTATAATGGCCTTGGTGGACCCGGCGACTCTGAATCATGACATCTTCAATATAGTATTCATGGTGGTGCTGATGTCGATAGCCCTGCAGGGCTCTTTGATACCATGGCTTTCAAAAAAGCTCCACATGGTAAACACCAATGAAGATATACTAAAGACCTTCAATGACTATTCCGAAGATTCGGATATGAATTTCGGTCATATAAATATCACTGAAGACAGCAACTGGGCGGGACAATCCGTACGCGAACTTAATCTGCCCAAGCACATGCTTATCGCCCTGGTGGTGCGCAACGGCGAGAGAATACTGCCCAAAGGGGACACAAGGCTGCTCGCAGGAGATCAGGTAGTGATTATAACACAAGGCTTCAGCGACTCTTCAACCGAGCTCATAGAGAAAAGCGTTCCGGTCGACAGCGGGCGTGTAGGCAAAACCCTCTCCGAAAAGCCTCTCGACGGCATCGTTGTGCTCGTAAGACGCGATGGAAAAGACATTATCCCCGACGGTAACACCGTTCTTCAGGCAGGAGACAGACTTGTGATTATCAAATAAACATCACTCTTCCGCCCTGTGCTTTTTAAGGATTTCGTCATAGCCGGGAAGAACCCGTCCCATTCCCTTATAAGGGTTGCCTCCTGCGGGGATCAGATTATATACAAGATTTTCGGTAGAAACAGTAGCAAGCATTTCCGTATCGGGGACAGACGCCCCATCCTTTGTCCTGCCAGAGCCCGTGAAGGAAATCACATAATACACAAGGCTGTCCGCCTTTGCGGCATTGGCTGTCCTGTACAATTCGAGTTCCCTGATTATAGCCTCTGTAGTATTCAAAGACTTCAGATGCTTTTCAGTGGCTTTAGGATAGCCCTTATACTTGTCAAGAAAGGCGTTCTCAGCCTTGACTTTTGAATTCATCAAATCTATCCTGCGCTCAAGTTCGTTCTTGAAAAGCACCTTGCTTTTCAGTTCCACTTTTGATATCCAGAAGGATTCCAATTGAGGGTTTGCAGCCTTAATCTTTTCCACAAGAGCTTCTTTCAAGGCAGCCTGGGCATCTTCCGCCTGTCTGCAGGCGGCAAAAGGCAGAAGCGCCGCTGCGAGTATTATCAAAACTTTCTTTTTCATAATTTTCCTACTTTATAGCCCGCACAAAGCCTTACTGTATGTGCATCGCCCGACAAATATAGAATAAAAAATACGATTTGTCAATCCGCAAGAAACTAAGGGAAATTAAATTCATTTTTCGAGGACCTCCTTCCTGAAAGAGAGAACAATAATTTTCGCCCCAAAACTCCTCCTAAAAGCCTTTTATTTATGTGACGAAAGCTCGTTTTTTCGTTTTTCGTCACAAATAAAGCATTTTTGTCATAAAACAGACGCTTTAGTCACTTTGCTTGAACACACATGACATTTTGTTTTCCGTAAAGCAAGACTTATATAATTTTGCATCAAAAGAAACAAAAGACATGAGTATTCCTTTGAAAATGAGGATAGACAATGCCTCAAACATATACACTGCAAGCAGGTGCAGGAAATACACTTCCATATACAGATTAAGTGTAAGTCTTTCGGAAAGAATTGATGAAGATACATTGCAACAAGCATTGGAGAATACCCTAAAGCGTATTCCCCTTTTCGGCTACACCGTCAGCAACGGCATTTTCTGGTGGCATCTCAAGAGAATGAGCAAGACTCCCAGACTGCTCGCCCACAACAATATGATGCGTTTCTGCATACGCAAGAACGGGGGTTTCCTTTTTAATCTCAGCACGGAAGACTGTACTATATATCTTGACGTATTCCATGTGATAGCCGACGGCAACGGCTCGAGGACTTTTCTTCTTACTCTCTGCGCCGAATATCTGCGGCTAAGATACGGAATCGAAATAGAATATAACGACAGCATATTCAACACCGAAGAAGAGCCTCAGGAGGAAGAACTCGAAGACGGATTCGACTTGTTCAAAGGCAAAAAAGGTTCTTTGGAAAAGAACGACAAAGCTTATCATATAAGCGGAACGGAGGAGCCTCATTACATAACAAACGTGGTGCGCATGACTATGCCCGTCGCCCGTGTAAAAGAAGTTGCAAAAGAGTATAACTGCACAATAACCGAGTTGATTTCGGCATGTATGGTTTCCGCCCTCCAGGACGTACGACGCTTTGACAAAGATACGGACAAGAGTACCGTACTGAAAGTCAGCATACCCGTGAATCTGAGAAATATTTTCCACGCCCGGACGCTACGCAATTTCTCTTCTTACGTCAATGTGGGCATAGATGTCTGCAACGATTATTTCGATTTCGACAAAATAGTAAACGACGTGGTGCTGCAGAAGCGTCTTTTTACTACAAAAGACTGTCTGGAGCGCAAGGTGGCGGCAAATGTAGCGCTTGAAGAGAACAAGGCGATATGTATAATACCGCGCATATTCAAGCGTCCCATCATTGATATAATAAACAGGCTGAAAGGAGACAGGTACAACACTCAGACTTTCTCAAATCTTGGAAATATCGAGCTCCCGAAGACAATGATCCCCTATGTAAAGGAAATGGATTTCATACTCGGCAGACAAAGAGGAAATTCAGGTGCAGCTGCCTGTATAGGTTATAACGGCACACTATACCTGAATTTCTCGCGCAAAATCGTGGAAAGCGATTTTGAGGATTTTTTCTGCCAAAAACTCCGCGAGCTCGGCATTCCTGTCTATTCACGACATACAAGAGCGTGAATCAGTCCATCAATTTCTTGTATTTGAAGCGTTTCGGTTCGGCATTGCCCTCACGCATACGACGGTTCTCTTCATATTCGGAAAAGTTACCGTCGAAGAATACCACTTTACCCTCCCTCTCAAAGGCTAGTATATGAGTCGCGATACGGTCGAGGAACCAGCGGTCGTGGCTCACGACAACGGCGCAGCCTGCGAAGTTCTCAAGACCTTCCTCAAGAGCCCGTATAGTATTTACGTCCACATCATTGGTAGGTTCGTCCAGAAGCAGGACGTTGCCCTCATCTTTCAGGGTAAGTGCAAGGTGCAGACGATTCCTTTCGCCCCCCGACAGTATTCCGCAAAGTTTCTCCTGGTCGGCTCCGCTGAAATTAAAACGGGAAACCCATGAGCGGGCATTGATGTCCTTGCCTGCGAGACGCACCCATTCGGAATTGCCGGCTATTGTCTCATAGACAGTCTGTTCGGGGTCTATGGATTTGTGCTGCTGGTCAACGTATGAAATTTTGACGGTATCCCCTATGTCTATAGAGCCGGAATCAGGAGATTCCGTCCCAGTTATAAGGCGGAAGAGCGTGGTTTTTCCTGCCCCGTTAGGACCGATGACTCCTACAATCCCTGCAGGAGGAAGCACAAAATCGAGATGCTCGAAGAGCAGTTTGTCCCCGTAAGCCTTGGATACATCACGGAACTCTATTACCTTGTTGCCAAGATGCGGACCGTTCGGTATATATATTTCAAGATTCTGTTCCCGCTCTTTTGTGTCCGCAGAAGCAAGCTTTTCATAAGCTCCGAGACGGGCTTTCTGCTTTGCCTGGCGAGCCTTCGGGGCCATTCTCACCCATTCCAACTCCCGTTCAAGGGTCTTTCTTCGCTTGCTCTCCGTCTTCTCCTCCTGCTCCAGACGCTTGGTTTTCTGATCCAGCCATGAAGTATAATTCCCTTTCCAAGGTATGCCTTCCCCCCTGTCGAGTTCGAGTATCCAGCCTGCTACATTATCAAGGAAGTAACGGTCGTGGGTGACTGCTATCACGGTGCCTTTGTATTGGCGGAGATGAGCCTCTAACCACAGGATACTTTCTGCATCGAGGTGGTTGGTGGGCTCGTCGAGGAGCAGCACGTCGGGCTGACTCAGAAGCAGACGACAGAGTGCCACGCGCCTGCGTTCTCCTCCCGAAAGATTTGCGACAAGCGCATCCGGCGGAGGGCAGTTGAGGGCGTCCATTGCCCTCTCCAGCTTGGAGTCTATTTCCCAACCGTTCTGATGCTCTATTTTCTCCGCAAGTTCCCCCTGACGCTCCATAAGACGGTTCATTTCATCGTCCGACATGGGCTCCATGAACTTGTTGGAAATCTCGTTATATTCGTTGATTGTGTCCATAAGTTCCTGAACGCCCTCCTGAACAACTTCCAGAACGTTTTTGTCAGGGTCCATACGGGGCTCCTGCTCCAGATAGCCCACGGAATAGCCGGGAGCCCAGACCACTTCTCCCTTGTAGGATTTCTCAACCCCCGCGATTATTTTGAGCAGCGTGGATTTACCCGAACCGTTAAGACCTATGATACCTATCTTTGCGCCATAGAAAAACGACAGGTAAATATCTTTGAGTATTACTTTGTTATTATGCGGGAGGGTCTTCCCCACCCCGTGCATGGAAAATATTATTGTCTCGTCTGCCATATTGATTTTAATTTCCGCGAAGATAAGTCTGCAAATCGGTTATTCCAAATAAGATTACGGATTTGTGAAACAAAAATGCTTTAGATTCAACAAAATGACTATATTTGCACGAAATAATGCTTATTTTATAAAAATTCAAAAATGAAAAAGTACGTTTGCGATGTTTGCGGATACGAATATGATCCGCAGGTAGGAGATCCTGACAACGGGATAGAGGCAGGGACAGCATTCGAGGACCTCCCGGCAGATTGGCTATGTCCTCTCTGCGGTGTCGGAAAAGAAGATTTTTCCCCTGTAGAATAATTTTACAGTACGCGAAGTCCACAAAGACTCGCGGCTCTTTGCTTAAAACAGAAAACGAGCCAGCCATATACGGCAGGCTCGTTTTGTATTAGCTATTGACAATCGGAAAGTACCGACCGCAAATCGGCAACAAATCACGGATTATTTGTTTGCCGGGTGGCTGTATGGGTCGGTTCTGACGTCCCAATACATACGACTATAGTAATTGTTAGTTCCGTCTGTCAGTTTTGACACAGCCTCTTTCCAGTTCTCGCCGTTAAGAGTGCTTTCATTGGTAGGATACTTCACGCGAGGAATAATCAAGCCTTTGGTGTCATTCAGAGCCGAGAATTTTACCTTTCCGTCACGATAGACACAGGTGATTTCGCCGGGGCGGAGAAGTTGGTCGGGATAGCCTGTACGACGTATTTCCGTCCATGCCTCGGTGCCGTTTGTAAACAGGTCTATATATTTCTGTAGCGCACAGGTCTCTGCATTCACGACGGTAGACACTGCCGTAACATAGGCTGAGACATCTGCATCGCTTATGCTCTTTCCTGCCAGGGCATACCAGTAATCAATCGAAGCCTTTACACCTTTTTTATAATGAGAGGCATCAAAGCCTTTTGCTTCGCAAAGTATGAATTCAAGTTCGGCATAAGTCATAAGAGGAACAGAATATGATTTCTGAAGTACAAGAGGAGGCGCTGCATACCAGTTAGGCGACACAGAGCGAAATTTATCCTGAATTCCGGTTGGCGCAGCGTAAGGTATACCCTGATATTTGCCTTTGGAGTTAGGACCGGTATAAACATAAAGCCTCGGGTCAACCACTCCTTCCCAAGGATGAGTCTTGGAATTGAGAGTATCCTTCTGACCTTTCAAAATATCCACTAAAGGCCTGGTAATCGTGAAATCATTTCGTCCGTCAATATAGAAGCCCTCGTAGAACTTGCAGTAATCGGAACCGGAATCCACATATTTGTAGACTGCCGCATCATCATTACTCTCAAACACTCCGCTTGCCACTGCCTCATTGATATAAGTCTTCCAAGAAGGATCCACCTTTGAAAGGTGTACCGCAAGGCGGCATTTCAAAGAATTCGCAAATTTCTTCCACTTTGAAGCGTCACCGCCATATATGACGTCTCCTGATACAAATGCAGGCTCACTCTCGTCTATTTGCGCAGCCGCATCAGTAAGTTCCTTAATCAATGACTTGTAAATATCCTCCTGCTTCTCATATTTGCAATAAAGAACACCTTTTTCAAGTTGCCCGACTTCGGAATAAGGAACATCTCCCCAAGTGTCGGTAATTATGCACATAGTCCAAGCCTTCATAATTTTTGCAGCGGCAATCTGATTCGCATTTGCGCCATAAGCGGCGCAGATAGCAGCTGTCGCCTTATCGCTGTTCAACTCTATGATTTTCTGGAAATTCGCCACACCCATATAGAGGTAGTTGAAATAGGAATTATTCACAGATTCTCTAATCTGGTAGCGATCCTCTTCCGTATAGTTTCTCTGAGTCCACTGCTGACTATAGGCAAGACACTGTCTTCCGCTGAACCAATTATCATAAATATTGTCTATGGTCCATTTTTGAGCACCGTTCATAATCATATTTGAAGGAACTTCAGCAGGGCTGTTAGGATTCACATTATCCAACTTCGCGCATCCGGCAAAAGATGCCGCAATGGAAGCCAGTGTTATGATTTGAAATAACTTTTTCATTTTGATACCCTCCATAATTAGAATTTGACATTGAGCGTAACTCCATAACTTGCGACCATAGGTGTGGCGCCACCTTCAATTCCCTGAACATTGCCGGAACTGGTAACTATCATTTCCGGGTCAAAATGTTTGGTGTCAGGACCCCATACGGCCAAGTTTCTTCCGTATGCGGACAGCCTCAGACCCTTGATGAAATTGTCAGGATTGAGTTTGAAAGTGTAACCGAGAGAAAGTTCACGGAGTTTCAGATAATCCGACTTCAGGACACTCTGCACGCCCGGTCCCGTGTAATAGTTCTCATAATAGTCTCGCGCGGAAATGGCTGTGGTATTTTTTTTGCCAGAATTGATTATATTGCCATCTGCATCATAATCTGCGAGGTAACCCTCCGACACGATACCTTTCTCGCGTATTCCGTTTGCAGCTGTTTCTTCAAGCATACCGCAGTAAGCGCCCCACAGGACGGTGGTGGAGAAATAGTGACCTCCTTTGGAGAAGTCCAGCTGAACATTGGCATCAAAACCCTTATAGCGGAATGTATTTACAAAACCTCCGGTAAAATCAGGATAAATGCTTGCTACACTCTCGTAGCCATCAGTGGCGAGGTAAAGACCGGTATCTTTATCGACAAGTTTATTTCCCTTGTCGTCATATATATAGTTGGTGGTTCGAATTATGCCGTATTCCCCGCCTTTGACAGCTCCTATTTCAGCCTTGAAAGGAGCATTGGAAATTCTATAGTAATCAACTCCTTCCGCAAGACTCTTAACCTTATTCTTATTTGAAGCCAAAGTAAGCGTAGCCTTCCACTCGAAGTCCCTTGTACGTACAGGGGAAGCATGGAGTTCAAGCTCGACACCCTTGTTCTCTATCACTCCTGAATTTATAATCTTAAAAATATATCCAGTCGTTCCGGAAACAGAGAGAGGCAGAATCTCATCCACAGTCTGCGTTGAGTACCAAGTAAGGTCGAAACCTATTCTGTCCTCAAAAGCCGAAGTTTCTATACCGAACTCTACGGAACTCGTCCTCTCCGGTTTGAGTCCGCTGTTATTCAGTGTATTCGGGAGACGGTAGCCCGGAGTTGACGGGTCTATCTTGGTGTATTGGGAGAATGTATTGTAAAGCCTGTACGGATCAGTATCATTACCCACAATAGCATAGCCCGCACGCAATTTTGCATACTCAAGCCAAGGAACAGAATCCTTGAACAGTTCCGAGAACAGCCAGCTGCCCGTGATTGAAGGATAATAATAAGGGGTATTGGCAGGCAATGTGGAAGACTCGTCTCTTCTTATTGTGCCCTGGATGAATACTTGATTCTTCCATCCCAAAGTAAGGTCTCCGAATACGGAATTTACCGCCTTATTGCTCTTGTAGTTGTATGCCTCAGCAGTGGAGAGCGAATTGGAAAGGTTATAGAACATAGGAACACCGAGTCCGCCTTTAGTTTCCCCATAGAGATATTCGTAATGCCTTATCATAATATTTCCTCCGACATTGGCATTCAAGGAGATGTTTTCAAAATCCTTTTTATATGAAAGCAGAAACTCGTGATTCACTTCATACTGCTGACGGGAAATTTCCATATAACGCGAGAGTTCCTGAGAACCTACGGCATTACGCTCGTACTGTTTATCGACAAAGAAGTCAAGATTCGCCCTGTACTGCGCGACAAGTTCCGGAAAAATGGCGTAGGCAGCACCCACATTACCGTAAATCCTGTTTCTCGTATCCTCTTCATAGTTCATATATCTACTCCAATACGGGTTGTTATGGTATTGGATAACCATATCATCAAAACCTCCTATATTCCAGGAAGCCTGAGAACCGTCCGGACAGACATAAAGACTCTTGAGTTCATTCATATTTAACTGACGCTGCCCCCATTGGGTAAACTTCACCATTATATTATTGTCACCGTAACCTGTATCTTGACGGCCTTTGGTGCTGGTGTTGAAGAAGTTCACATTGGTGAATACATTCAATTTTTTATCCAGACTCTTGACGTTGCCGGAAACATTGAATGCATTTTTTGATTGAGAAGAATTAGGGAGATAACCTTTCAGTGTCGTATTAGTGTAAGAAACTCTCAAAGCGCTCTGTCCGAAAGACTGAGAAATCGACACATTATTGGTAGTAGAGACTCCAGTATTGAAGAAATCCCTATAATCCGAACTTGGAGCAGACCAAGGAGAAGTCGAAGGAGCGCCTTGCCTGCCTGCAATATGCCATTTCATAAGGTCGTACCATGAAACCACCTGCCTCCCATCAAGTTTAGGTCCCCAACTCTCATCCATCCCATAGTCAGGAATAAGATAAGTCTTGCCTCCTATAACTTCCTCCCCGAAATCATCTCCTTCGGAAGCACCGTATACGAATTCGTCTTTATAGCCGTATCCTCCTCCATAGAGTGTCTGAAGGGCAGGTAATTTGGTAACTGTTTCAAAACCGAGAGTCGAGGTGAAAGAAACTCCGAAACCCGCATTGCTCTTTGCCTTCTTGGTCGTGATCATCACTACTCCGTTCGCTGCACGGGAGCCGTAAAGAGATGATGCCGAAGCACCCTTGAGGACAGAAACACTTGCAATGTCATCGGGGTTGATATCCTGTATCAGGTTTCCGTAATCGTAACCTCCTGCACCACGGGCAGCATCCGCACTATTGAAATCACCTCCTTCAATAGGAACTCCATCAACTACGAACAGGGGCTGATTGCTGCCTGACAAAGAATTGACGCCACGGATAAGGATTTTGGAGGAGCCTCCCATAGAGCCTGCTCCGGAAGCAATCTGCAAGCCTGCAACCTTGCCTTGAAGAGCATTTACGGGATTGTTCAGACCTCCGCGGGAACGATTCATCTCGTCTTCGGACACTTCTCCCACAGCATATCCCAGAGCTTTTTTCTCCCGGGAAACGCCAAGCGCCGTCACCACGACATCATCAAGCACTTTGGAATCAGTTGCCAAAACTACCTTGAGGTCCTTCCCTGCGGTCACTTCGACAGGCCTGGTCCCAAGGAAATAGACAACAAGTTTACAGTTAAAATCAGGGACATTGATGGAAAATGTACCCTTCTCATCGGTAATCGTACCATTGCTGGTACCCACTACAAATACAGACGCTCCAATCACAGGACTGCCGTCGTCAGCAAAAAAGACGCTGCCTGTTGCGGTGGTCTGAGCCGTCGCCACACCTGCTCCGAGGAATAGCAAGGCGAGAAAAGCTGAAAAAAGTCTTCTCATAAGATTAATAATTAAAACTAACCACAAATGTTACTTTCGCAAATATAAAATATTAAAAATTAAAGGTATATGTAAATATAAAACGTTTATAAGGCTGCAAAAACAAAGATATTTAGTTTTTCTTCTCAAGAAAAGCTTCAAATATTAAAAATAATCACTCAAATCATTTCAAACATAAAGAAAATAAAAAAGTTTAAAAATTTTTAAGAGAGCAAACCTGCCTTACAACACCTCTTATTATATATTTATACGAAATTACAATTACTAATTAAATTTTAATACAAATAAGCTAAATAATTTTATTTTTGTCGGAAATATTCGGGATTTAATAAAATACGTCAAGGTATAAAGTGAAAAATAATTCTTAACTTTGAGCCTGTTAAAAGCATGTTACGCTATATGAAAAGGTTTTTTATGCTCCCGGCGCTGATTGTCCTGCTGAGCGGATGCGGCACAGTGGCCCGTCTCTCTCCCGATATTGAGATAGTTGCCCACAGGGGCGGAGCGCTCATAGGAAACGAGAACACCCTCTCCTGTTTCGAGAAAGGTATCGATGCAGGCGCGGATATGATAGAACTTGACGTACATCTCTCCGCCGACGGGGAGCTGATAGTATGCCACGATCCTTCAATAGACAGGACTACCGACAGAAAAGGGAAGATTGAAAAGCTCAGCATCTCGCAGATAAAAGAAGCGCGCGTAAAAGATTTCCGGACGGGAGAAATAACTCAAGAACACATTCCCACACTATCCGAGGTTTTCGATATGCTCGGGAAGCGTTGCAAAGTGCTGCTCGAAATTAAGCGTAACAGAGAGGACCAATACCCCGGGATAGAAGCCAGGGCCCTTGAGTTGATAAATTCTTATGGTCTGCACGAAGAAGTGATAATCCAGTCATTCGATGATGCCGTAATAGAGAAAATTCATGAACTCGACCCGGGGATGAGAGTTGAAAAGCTGATAGTCTGCCGTCTTCCTTTCGGGCTTTGCTTCGACGGAAAAATCCGGCGCTTTTCTTTTGAAAAGTATTCCTACGCATCGTCTATCAATTCTTTCGGCAAGCTTACTTCAAAGCGTTTTGTACGCGACTGCCAAAAGCACGGCAAGGAAGTCAGAATATGGACGGTAAACAAACTTTCAGGCATAGTACCCGGAGTAAACAGCGTAATAACCAACCGTCCCGACATTTTCAGTGAGGCCAAAAGAAAGCTCCGCTGATGAATCCTGTAAGTATAAGGTTGCTGAATCAGCAGTTATACTCTCCGCAGTATAAAGATATTGCGGAATTGTTATCATATATGGGAGCATTACAAGCCCAAGACTATCGCATGATGCGTTGGGCTGTGGCCATGAGGACTGAAAAGCCGTCTTTGAAAGATTTTCAAGAAGCTTTTGATTCAGGTAAAATCATAAGGACGCATCTTATGCGTGGCACTTGGCAGATTCTCGCTGCGGAAAACTATCGTTGGATGGTGGATTTATGCTCTCACAAAGCGATAATCGATATAAAGAGGTGGATGAAAAGCAATAAAATCCACATTTCAGATGAAGAACTTGGAAAAATCAGAGAAATAATCGTTCAAGAGGTCTCCGACAAAGGAAGCGCAACTAAGGAAGACTTAGTGTCCGCCCTTGTGGAGAAGGATATAAAAATAGACGACCACCGCCTTTCCTACCACATACGCATGGCGGAACTTGAAGGTATATTGTGCAGTGGAAAACTTCTTCCGACAAAAGCAAGTTATTCGCTTACAGAGCATAGAATCAAAGCTGCCGGTAAACTGGACAAAGATGAGATGCTGATGATGCTCGCCCGAAAATACTTCCAAAGCCGCCAGCCTGCCACAATCGAGGACTTCGTATGGTGGTCCGGACTTAGTATAAGCGATTGTAGAAAAGGCATTGAATTACTTGGAAATCGAATTCACCTTGAAGAATATAAGGGACAAAAATTCTATCTCACAGAGGAGTGCCGCATAAGATATTTTCGCAGAAGAAAATATTTATTGATTCCACCATACGATGAATACCTAATTGCATATAAGAGCAGAAACATAGTCCTCGCACCCGAGCACAGTCACCGCGCACATAACAATTTTGGAATATTCAAACCCATAATTGCCAAAGACGGAATTATATGCGGCAACTGGAATCCATACTCTAAGGAATGCGCCCCGGATTTTTTCTCAGGCATCCACGACCTACAGGATTTATCGCAGGAATACCAACGCTACCTCTCCGCTATAAGCATGTAAAATCAAGAAAGCGCTACAAATCTTTTTCGACTATGTATAAGTTGATTCGTTCCGATCTCCATTCACCGTAGTTCACGGAATCCAGAAATGCTACTTACCCTTCAATCCCCCTTATTCCCGAATCTCAAAATCGCATGCGATGCGGGAAGCGCAGACGAGCCTGCAATAAGAGGCGATTTTGACATGTTCCGGATGAATTTTATAGGCTTCAAGTTCTTCCATGGAATTGAAATCCGCTATCAGGCAAAGGTCATAATTGCCCTCTGCAATATTCACCCCTACCCGGCAGGCGCGCAGTTGAGGCACAAGTCCGAGCAGAGCCTCCAGACCATCCTTTATCAAAAGGGCATTATCGGAGGCATTTCTGCCTTCCGCCTCCGGCTTTAATTTCCACATTACAACGTGTTCAATCATAACTAATATTATTTCAGAGCGCGCACAATCTTGATTCCGTTTAAACTTTTCCTGCTTGCGACATAATCCGCGATGGAAAGTTCGTCCACAACGACTTTCCCGTCAGAATACGAGGCGTGCATAAATCCCACTTTGCGCCCGCTTGCCGCTGTGGGATCCTCCTGAACATAGGCAAGAGCCACATGAGCTATATCCAGCCCTTTCGTGGAAGCCATAAAACATACAATATCCCCCGATAGAATGCGGTCCTCAATGGAGACTATACTTTCTTCAGGTATATACGTAAGCGGAATTTCATTGAGGGAAGACTCCACTTCACGTATTCTTTGAAGCTCAAGGGCGGCAGAAGTGTCTGTACGGAAATCTTTGAGCTGCCTGTACTTTTCAGGATGAGTGCTCATGAAATTGATACTGTCCCCGAAAGGAACTCCGCCAAAATCAAGGGTCATATCCTTCAGGCGTCCTTCCGCTTCGCCTTTTCTTATCCATTCCGTGGTATAATGGATGCGATCGGAATAGTTCTCCGCTCTGCCCTCGCGGTAACGTGTCTGAAGTATTGCTTTGCAAAGATCATCGAATGTAGCCGGCCCCTTGCCAGAGGAGACATTGGCAGCCGTAACACGGGCAAGATTGTAGCAGGTCTCAACGAAAAGTATGCAATCAGTGCGGGTAAGAAATACGCTGAGGGCTTCTTTTTCAATTTCGTCGAGTGTTGCTCCCACATAAGGAGTCCCAAGCAAATTCTCTCCGGCAAAAACCATCTGCTCCCGCAAAGACGCAGGAGCAGATTTAGCCTTGATATACATCTTCTCAAGAAGCCTGTTCGCAAGTTTCACATCCTGCTCCGTAGTGACGGTCTCGTTCCGTGTCTTGGGAAGCAGCAGCAGACATGCCAGTACCAATGCGACAATTGCAGCTATAGAGAGATGGGAGCTTTTCATTATTTTATGTATTTTGCAACTTCCTTTTCTATTTCAGCACCTCTCAAGCCGCGCGCAAGCTGCTTGCCCTCAGGAGAAAAGAGGAAAATCGTAGGAATTCCGTCAACCCCGTATTTAGTCGCAAGTTCCCCCTTGGGATCGAGAACCTGATCGTAGACAACGCCAAGTTTCTTCATCGCGGCCTTTGTGTCGGATACCCTGTCATTGACCACAACTCCGAGAACGACAAGACCCTTCCCGGCATACTTTTCATTCACCGCAACGATATTCGGAATTTCCTCGCGGCACGGACGACACCATGATGCCCAGAAATCGACCAGCACGTACTGCCCTTTACCTATATAATCTTCGAGCTTTCCATCCATTTTCTGCACTGTTTCATCAGCAGGAGGGGCGGTAAGTTCAGTTGACTCCGCAGTCTTTTCAGCCTCTTTGTTACCCTTTGGAGAGAAATTGCAAGCCATCGCTGTCGTCGCGACTATCACAGACGCAGCAATCATAAGTGATTTTTTCATAATATTCCTTTTCTTAAAATAATATTAAACTTTTGTAGGAACGATCCCGCCCGCTATCGTGGAGGCACGTCCAAAATCTTTTTCTATAGTCATGCCCCAAAAGCATAGTCTGCAAAAGACCTGCTTACAAAGCGCGCAGAAAGTCCCGGATGCCCATCTTGCAAACATCAGACCAGTCTGAACGAGAGCAAAAGAATTTGTCAGCAGCCCCCCCGTAAACTTCTGTTTTTCTCAAGCCGCTCTTGAACAGAAAGCGGTCCGCAGAAAGCAAAAAATCAAGGAGCACCATTTCAAAAGCTCATTTCAAGCGATTTTCCAGGAGCCTCTTTTTCAATTTCACTATTCTTTCTACACTCTCATTGATGCGCGACTCCGTTATGGAACCTGCCCTGACGGCAGCCTCAACGGCGTCAATTGCCTTTTTATAGTCTGCAGGAACGAGTATCATATCCACTCCCGCCCCGACAGCCTTCACCGCCGCGACATCGGAACTGTAGTGCTGTGTAATCGCTCCCATCTCCATTCCGTCTGAAACGATTATACCTTTGAAATCAAGCTCACCACGCAGCTTGTCCGTCATCATCATCCTCGAAAGCGTGGACGGCTCTTTATTCCCAGTGACTGCAGGAGCCGCTATGTGAGCCGACATTATGAAATCCGTTCCTGCGGCAATCCCCGCCCTGAAAGGAATAATCTCGCAATGAAGCATCTCTTCCCAGCTCTTGCCAGTTTCGGCATAGCCCGTATGGCTGTCCGTGCCCGTATCCCCGTGACCGGGAAAATGTTTGAGACAAGAGCATATTCCGGCTGCGGAAAAAGCACGTACAAAACGCTCCACATTCCTTGCGACAAGCTCTGGTTCGGAGCCGAAGGCCCTCTTTCCTATGACTTTGTTCCCGGGATTCGTAAAGACATCGGTGACAGGTGCAAAATCTATATCAAAGCCGTTTTCGGCAACGTATGAACCGATGCTGAGTCCGACACTGTAACTATAGTCGAGATCGTTCTTCTGCCCGACCGAATACATATTGTCATACGTCGGGACGGAAAAATTTTTGTTCTTTCCTATTCTCGCGACAGCTCCTCCCTCTTCGTCCACGGCAATCAGAGGATAGTTTCCAAGCCTGTGCAGTTGATTGTTGAAAGAGCGTAGCTGTTTCGGATTGACTATATTCCCCGCAAAAAGAAGAAAGCCTCCCACAGGATATTTTTCAAAATTGCTGACAGTCGCCCCTATTGCGGAAGTCCAGACTCCGGGAGTAAGGCTTTCCGGCCTGACAAAAAACATCTGGCAGACTTTCTCATGCAGGGACATATCGGCAAGCTCCTTGACAGACATTGCCCTCTTGGACCAGTCAATGGGGATTTCCACGGGCTCCGGCTTTCCGGCTTCGCGATGCTCTTTCTCACAAGAAACGCCCAAGGGAAGCGATAGAAGCGCAAGTGCTATTATTTTAAGACTTCTTTTCATTGAATTTTCCGATTTACTGTACCTGACAAATTTAATAAGATTTCAGTATATTTGCACAACAATCCAAGGCAGACATGAAACTTCCACAAAATTTCGATCCAAAGGAACGCGGCGAACGTGCGCGCAAGAATTTTCTAAGCGGCTACAACTGCTGTCAATCTGTGCTTCTGGCTTTTTCCGACATACTTGAGGGAAACAAGCTTGCGGAAGAGAATATACTCAAACTTATAGGCTCGGGCTTCGGAGGAGGCTTTGCAAAAATGAGACAGGTGTGCGGAAGTTTCAGCGGATGCACCATAATGGCAGGCTTCATACGCCCGGCAGACACAGTGCAAATGGAAATGCGCAAGGCTAATTATGCTCTTGTAAGGGAGATGGCGGAAGAGTTCAAAAGGCGCAATAAAGGCACTATAATCTGCGGAGAACTGCTTGGAATAAACGGACAGAAGTCCGAAGAGCCAGAACCGTCCGAGAGAACGGAAGAATATTATAATAAAAGACCTTGTCCCGAGATTATAAGAAATGCCGCCACCATAGTCGGCGAGAAAATGCTGCAAGAATCTGCTATTGCGAAATAACTTTTTCTAAGCAAGCCGGATGCGGTAAAGGAGAAACTTGCTGCAACATGAGACGGATTCGGTAATTATTTGCTATTTTTGCCAACAATTTGACCGCTACAACCAATGAAAGCAAATTCTCCCGTGAGATACAAATCAGCCCTCATCTGTCTCGCCATAGTCGTGGGTCTTTTTACGTATATGGCGCTGACCATGGGTGCAGCAAATATGCTCAATACCATAATGCACACAGCGCACGACTTGCTGCTGAATACGGTATTCTATCTGATGGGAATATGCGTCATAACCGGGGCAGTGAGCAAACTCTTTGTGGAATTCGGCGTAGTGGACCTTATGGAGAAAATTCTCAGGCCCCTGATGAAGCCCCTTTTCAACCTCCCCGGAGTAGCATCCCTCGGAGCGGTGATGACCTTCCTTTCCGACAATCCGGCAATCATCACCCTCTCAAAGGACAAGAGATTTGCAAGTTATTTCAAAAAATACCAGTTCATATCCCTTACCAACTTCGGGACGGCTTTCGGAATGGGGCTGATCGTGATTATTTTCATGATAGGAAACGGCTTCTTCGTCGAGCCTCTGATAGGTCTTTTCGGAGCATTCGCAGGCTGCATAGTGACCACACGCCTGATGCAGTTTTTCGTGGTAAAGGCATACCCTCACTATAAGGAAGAAGATGCGGTCTGCAATGAGGAAATCGAGCAGATTAAATCCCAGACACAGGAAATACAGGAAAAAAGCACCTTTCTGCGCACCCTCAACGCCCTTTTGGACGGAGGAAGAATGGGTGTTGACGTGGGAATAGCGATCATCCCCGGAGTGCTGGTGATTTCCACTCTCGTGATGGTACTAACTTTCGGTCCAGACCCTCAAAGCGGGGCATTTACAGGTGCGGCATATCAGGGAACGGAACTGCTTCCCTGGCTGGCAAACAAAGCGGACTGGCTTTTTGACGGACTTTTCGGCTTCAAGGATCCCCACCTCGTGGCATTCCCGATCACGGCCCTCGGAGCCGTCGGCGCAGCCATCAGCCTCGTGCCCAACTTCGTGCAGCAGGGGTGGGTGGACGGCAATGCAATAGCCGTTTTTACCGCAATAGGAATGTGCTGGAGCGGCTTTTTGAGCACGCACACTGCAATGCTCGACTCTCTCGGCTACCGCGAGCTTACTTCAAAGGCGATACTATCCCACACGGTGGGAGGGCTCGTCGCAGCCGTTGTGGCACACTGGACTTTTGTTTTATATGCACTGTTTATATAATATTGAAATGAAAAAAACAATACTCACACTGACGCTGTTTGCAGTTTGCGCCTGCGTCTTCGCCCAAAATTCAATCCCTGCGGATGACCCGCGAATCACGTACATAGGAAGGACGGAAGCGAAAGACGGGGTCGTAAGTTTCGACTGGAGCGGAGTTTCCGCAAGAATAAAATTCTCGGGCAAGACTCTGAAAATGGTCTGCAACGACTCCAAAAACGACTTTTTCAATGTATGGATAGACAAGGAAAAAGTCCCTGCCCACGATGCTGTAATAAGTTTCGGGAGAGGAGACACTACAGTTTTCCTTGCGGACAAACTGAAAAAAGGAGTGCATGAGGTGATTATTCAGAAAAGGACGGAGGGAGAACAGGGAACAATGAGCATAAAAGCCTTTGTTACTGACGGTAAATTCCTTCAGGCAGACGGAATAAAGGAACGCAGGATAGAGATAATAGGAGATTCCTACAGCTGCGGCTACGGCACGGAAAGCGCCAAGGCAAGCGATCCTTTCAAGGCAGAGACAGAGAATTGCAACCTCACCTACGCTGCGATACTGGGGCGCTATTTCGACGCGGACGTGCAGTGGGTGGCGCATTCAGGCTGCGGAATCGCCCGCAACTACAACGACTCCCCCGTTGCCACGATGACAGAGCGCTATCCCAACATTTTCGATGTCGCCCGGGGAGGCGAATGGGATGCGGGAAAATACCTGCCGGATATAGTGGTGATATATCTTGGAACCAATGACTTTTCGAGGGGCAAACAGCCTACGTTTGCGAAATGGACAAGCAATTATACCACGCTGCTGAATAAAATCAGAAGCAATTACGGCGAGCAGGTGCCCATACTCTGCGTGGCGTCGAAAGCCGATGATATTCTCGGAGACTATGTCAGGGAATTTGTGTCGCATTGCGGAATAAAGAATGTGGCATGGACCTCCATACAGGCATTTGCACACAATAATGACAGCGATCTGGGGGCGAGCTGGCATCCGAACTATGCAGGACACCGCAAAGTTGCATGCTGCATGATTCCTTACGTCTCGACCCTCACGGGGTGGGAAATGCCGGACAAGCCTGTTTTATAGAACGGTAAAGCCCCCTTACGGGCGAAAGTGGCATATAGAAAACGGCCGACAAAACATAGAAACCCTACATCAGTAAATCGGAAACATCAAGATTGCGCGCTAGAGCTTCCCTTATTTGCGTAGAGGAGACATCTACCAGGGGCATATCAAGTACGCGTATTTTATAGCCTCCCTCCCGGAGACCTTCAAAGCCCAGATTGCCTTCCATCGAGCGGGTGCTGTAAGAGTCGAGCACATAGGGTGCGGGCGAGAGGAGATTCTCCCTCTGGAGTTCTTTACGTATACGGGGGACGTCGAAGCCCTTACGTGGAAAAACCGCGACCCCGTATTCGCTCAAGATGCGCGGAAAATCACGCCAGCGTCTTATCGAGTCAAGATTGTCCGCCCCTATCACGAGTGTGAAATTATTTTCGGGCTCGCGCGCCTTGAGGGCGTCAAGCGTGCGTATGGTATAGTGCGGGGGAGGCATAGTGAGTTCAATGTCATCCACCCACACATGCAGTTCCGGATGACGCTTGACCGCTTCCACCGCCGCGCGGTAACGCTCCTCCCCGCTCCTCGACTTATTCGCTGCCTTCAAGGGGTTCTGCGGAGAGACCACAAGGTAAACCCAATCGAAAGCACTCTCTGCGGTGAGATGCTCCATAATGGACTGATGCCCTATGTGCAGCGGATCGAAGCTGCCCGAATATACAGCGATTTTCATAAAAAACAAGCCGTTGGAAAATCAAAGACTTCCCTACGGCAGCAAATTTAAGAAGCATTAGCCAAAAAGACAACTATTTGCCTATATGCACCCTCTTTCCGAGAAAAATATCCACGGCAAGTTCGGAATACATGAAAGTATCCTCAAGAGCATCGTTCACAAGCTCCACATCAAACTTGCCTTTGGCAAACTCTATTTCAGACTCTGCCTTCGCAAGACGCTCCACAATGGCCTCCTCCGAATCGGTCCCGCGCCCGCGAAGCCTCTGTTCGAGAATTTCCATCGACGGAGGGAGTATCAGGAAAGACATTGCGGCATCGCCGAAATACTTTTTGAGATTCGCGCCTCCCTTGACGTCCACATCGAAGACAATTACGTGTCCCGCAGCCCAAATGCGCTCCACTTCACTCTTCAAGGTGCCATAAAACTTGTCGGCATACACTTCTTCGTACTCCACAAAAGCGTCTTGGGCGATGAGTTCGCGGAACTTTTCAGGCGTGAGGAAATAATACTCCACACCATCCCTCTCCGTGCCTCGGGGGGCGCGGGAGGTAGCGCTGACGGAAAAATCGAACTCGGGGTGCAGCTTGAGAAGATGTCTTACCACCGTGCTTTTTCCCGCACCGGAAGGAGCGGAGAATATTATCACTTTGTTTTTCATGGCTTGAAAATTTGTCTATTTACTATTGAGCGTCCGAGGGTAAGGGAGTCGGCATATTCCAGGTCGTCCCCGAACGAAAGTCCGCGCGCGAGAGTCGTCACCTTGGCTCCGAAGCGCTCTATCTGCCTGTATATATAGAAGGCAGTGGTTTCACCCTCCACATCTCCGCTCAGAGCCATAATGATTTCAACGGCAGCCGTTCCGCTATCAGGGGCAAAGGACTTGTCCGATGTCAGAGCGGCAAGACGCTCGACAAGCTCGCGTATGCGCAAATCGGATGGACCTATACCCGCAATCGGGGAAATAATGCCCCCGAGGACATGATATACCCCGCGGTACTGAGCGGTAGCCTCTATGCTCATCACGTCGCGCACGCTCTCCACCACGCATATTGTGCTGTGGTCCCGGTGCATATCGGAACAGATGGAACAGACTTCTCCGTCGGAAATCATCATACAATCACGGCAATAATGCACTTCGTCAGCCAAACTATTTATCGCTGCCGCGAAATGATGGACATTCTCTCTCGGCTGATTGAGAAGATGCAGCGCAAGCCTAAGCGCGCTGCGCCGGCCAACACCGGGCAGCGCGCCTATAGCTTCCACAGCTTGCTGCAGGACTTTCGATGGATATTTATCCGTCACGAAATTACTCTGCTTTGTGGTCCGAACCGAGAACGTTGACGATCTTCTCTATGTAGAGTTTCTTCATTTCGTCACGTGCAGGTCCGAGATACTTGCGCGGATCGAACTCGCCCGGCTTCTCTGCGAACACCTTACGGATAGCAGCAGTCATTGCAAGGCGTGAGTCGGAGTCGATATTGATTTTGCAGACAGCGCTCTTTGATGCTTCGCGAAGCTGCTCTTCAGGAATACCCACTGCATCAGGAAGCTTTCCGCCATTGGAATTGATGATCTTCACATACTCTTGCGGAACCGATGAGGAACCGTGAAGCACGATAGGGAAACCCGGAAGTTTCTTCTCTATCTCGTGGAGCACATCGAATGCGAGAGGAGGAGGGACGAGAAGACCTGTCTTAGGGTCTCTTGTGCACTGCTCCGGCTTGAACTTGTAGGCTCCGTGTGAAGTCCCTATTGAGATTGCGAGAGAATCGCAGCCCGTACGTGTGGCGAAGTCAATAACCTCTTCAGGCTTTGTGTAATGGGATTCCTCCGAAGAAACCTCATCTTCGACACCTGCGAGGACACCGAGCTCAGCCTCCACTGTGACATCATACTTGTGCGCATACTCAACGACCTTCTTTGTCAGGGCAATGTTCTCCTCGTAAGGAAGTGCGGAGCCGTCTATCATGACAGACGAGAAGCCCATGTCCACACAGCTCTTGCAAAGCTCGAAGCTGTCGCCATGGTCGAGGTGGAGTACAATCTGAGGATGCTCCCAGCCGAGCTCTTTCGCATATTCAACTGCACCTTCTGCCATATAACGGAGAAGAGTCTGGTTAGCATAGTTGCGAGCGCCCTTGGACACCTGGAGGATTACAGGAGACTTCGTCTCTGCTGCAGCCATAATGATAGCCTGGAGCTGTTCCATATTGTTGAAATTAAAGGCAGGAATAGCATATCCGCCTTTAACGGCCTTTGCGAACATCTCACGGGTGTTCACAAGACCTAATTCTTTAAATGATACCATAATATTATGTATTTAATACTAAACTAATTCTAAGTATCGCAAATTTACAAAACATTTGCATAATTTAAAACTTCATAAAGTGATTTTTTATTACTATTTTTGAAAGTTATATCACCACAGCAGATGTATCCGAAAAAATCATACCTGAGCTCATTATTCATACTCTTTGCCTTTACCTGCACAGCAAAGGTCACATCAGACCCCAAGGATTCCTACCTCAACGGAATACGCCCGCCGGCAAGCCCTCTGGTCACTGTAGACCCTTATTTTTCCATATGGTCCATGAGCGATGAGGCATATGCGGATACTACTCGGCACTGGACAGGCAAGGCGCAGGACCTTGTCTGCGCAATGCGTGTGGACGGGAAAGTCTACCGCATACTCGGAGCCGAAAATGACAGCTTTACCGATACGGCCCGCCAGCTATCGCTGAATGTATTGCCGACACGCACCATATACAGGTTCCTGTGCGGAAAAGTGGAGGTGGAAATGACTTTCACGACCCCCCTGCTTCTCGACAGGCTCGAGCTGCTTTCACGCCCTGTGACCTACCTTTCCTGGGAAGTAAAGTCCGCGGACGGAAAAAAGCACGAAATACAGGTATATTTTGAAGCCTCCCCCCGCCTGGCGATAAACGACAGGATAGTGCCCATGGAGGCTTCCAAAGGCAGCAGTGACGGAGTCAATTACGTACGCACAGGCACCAAGGAACAGAATGTACTGGGGACAAGAGGCGACGACGTGCGGATAGACTGGGGATATTTCTATCTTGCGGCGCCGCGCCGAAGCGGGGATGTGGCGTTGATGAACCACAACGTTTCGCGGGAAATTTTCACGACGGCAGGCAAACTGCCTAAAAAGACCTTGCAAAGCGCAACAAGCAACAATTTCAAGTTTGACGGACTTGTGCTCTGCTACCATTATGATTTCGGGAAAGTGGACAAACCGGCAGGCAATTTTATAATGCTTGCATACGATGATATATTTTCCGTAAAATATCTCGGGACAAATATGCTGCGCCCTTATTGGAACGCCGACGGCAGCAATACCATAACCAAGGAACTGGGGCGCGCCGTTTCCGACAAATCAAAAATAGACGAACTGTGCATAGCTTTTGACGACAGGATGATAAAGGATGCATACGCTTCCGGAGGGAAGGAATATGCCGACCTTTGTGCGCTCGCATACCGCCAATGCCTGTCCGCCCACAAACTGCTTAAATCGCCCAAAGGAGAACTTTTCTACATGTCAAAAGAGAACAATTCAAACGGTTGCATAGGCACAGTGGACGTAACATATCCTTCCATTCCTCTTATCCTGCTTTACAACAACAATATAGCAAAAGCGCTGCTCAATTTTGTATTCGATTATGCCGAAAGCGAGAAATGGGCGCATAAGACCTGGGCGCCTCACGATCTCGGCGTTTATCCCGACGCTTACGGTCAGCACTACGGAGACCACATGCCGCTTGAAGAGAGCGGAAACATGCTGCTTCTGACAGCCGCCACAGTGCTCAACGATGGCGACGTCTCTTATGCCCAGGCGCACTGGGAAGCCCTGACTTTGTGGGCGCTTTACTGCGTACAACACGGTCAGATGCCGGGAAACCAGCTCTGCACAGATGATTTTGCCGGCAAGCTCGCGCACAATGTAAATCTATCCGTGAAGTCCATTCTCGCAGCGGGCGCCTATGCAAAACTTGCATCCATGCTCGGCAAGACGGCTGAAGCTCAGGCTTTCGAACGCAAGGCTGTGGAGATGGCGGGGATATGGAAGAAAAATGCCCTCGCAACAGACCATTACAAACTCGCATTCGATTCGCCGGAAGACAGCTGGAGCCAGAAATATAATCTCGTATGGGACAAATTGCTCGGGCTGAATCTTTTTGAAGAAGAGGTCCGACAAAGGGAAATAGAATTTTATCTCGGAAAAATGAATCGCTACGGTCTGCCGCTCGACAGCCGCAGGCAGTACACCAAGACAGATTGGATACTCTGGACAGCCACTATGGCAAAGGATGAGGAAAGCTTCCGCAAATTCCTTCTCCCCGTGCACAAATTCTACAACGAAACAATGGACAGAGTGCCTCTGGGCGATTGGATAGACACAGACAAGCCCACCCACATATCCATGATAGCCCGTTCGGTAGTGGGCGCATTCTTTATGAAAATGTATTACGACAAAAAACTACAACACTAAAAATGAAATCAAAGTTCTTCTTATTGGCATTTGCTTTACTTTTGGCAGGCAAGTCCGTTCAGGCAAAAATCACACTTCCCTCAGTACTCAGCGACAATATGGTGCTTCAGCAGAAAACGGAGGCAGCCGTCTGGGGCACTGCCGAACCGGGCAGAAAAGTCGTAATCAGGACTTCCTGGGACAAGAATAAAATCATAGCGGAATCGGACCCGCAAAGCGGGAAATGGTTTGCGCGGGTTAGCACTCCCGAAGCCGGAGGCCCTTACGAAATCAGCATAAGCGACGGAGAGAAAACAACTTTGAAAAATGTGCTGATAGGCGAAGTCTGGTACTGCTCCGGACAGTCCAATATGGAAATGCCGGTCAAGGGATACGGTTCACAGCCCGTACTCAACGGAGCGGATGCTATCGTGAATGCACGCGCTTCACGCCCAATACGTATATGCAACATCAAAAAAGCGTCTTCCAAAAAGCCTCTCGAAACATCTGAGGGCACTTGGCAGGAAAACACTCCGGAGATTGTCGCCAACACCAGCGCGACTGCATATTTTTTCGCAGACGCCTTACAAAAGGCAATTGAGGTGCCGGTAGGCATAATTGTTTCCGCATGGGGCGGGAGTTCCATAGAAACATGGATGACAAGGGAAGTCATTGAAAAGGATTTCCCCGAATTCAAGCTCGACTATCTCGACAACGGGCGGGAAATCATAAAAAAGGACATTTATCAGCTTCCCTGCCTCCTTTACAACGGACAGGTAAATCCTATCGTCCCATTCACTTTCAAGGGGATGTTATGGTATCAGGGTGAGCAGAACCGCCCGAACCCCGGGCTTTATGTAAGGCTTCAGACAGCCTATGCCAAAATGATGAGAGAGCTTTTCAATGTGCCTGACGCGCCTTTCTACTTTGTCCAGATTGCGCCTTACTCTTATGACAATGGCAGGAAAACACACAGCGGATATTTCTGCGAGGCTCAGGCGAAGACTCTTCTTAGCATAGCCCACAGCGGAATGTGCACCACAAGCGACATAGGCGAATACGGCACAATACACCCTCGCTACAAACAGGAAGTGGGCAAGCGTCTTGCCCTGCTCGCTCTCAAACACGACTACGGAATGGATGCAGTCGAAGCCGACGCCCCTTCGTACAAAAGCGCGGAATTCAAGGGAAGTGAAGCTTATATAACATTCAATGTAGGCTGGCTGGGGCTCTCGCCCATGGGCTCATGTATTTCAGGCTTTGAAATCGCAGGGGCAGACAGGGTGTTCTATCCGGCAAGCGCTTGTCTGCACAAAAACAAGATCATCAAAGTTTCGAGCCCTGAAGTTCCGGAGCCCGTAGCTGTGCGCTACTGCTGGAGGAATTGGAGCGTGGGAGGAGTCTACAACAATTTCGGCATAGTTGCAGGTCCTTTCCGCACCGATGACTGGCCATTGAATCCGAAAGATTGGGAATAAAACAAACTACTTATTAAATATCAACTAATTATGTTTATCGTCAACAGTTACACTTTAGCAGTCATTCTCTGCTTTGTCATCATGCTCTGCTGGGGCTCTTGGGGAAACACCCAGAAACTTGCGGCCAAGAGCTGGAGGTATGAATTATTCTATTGGGATTATGTGATAGGAATGGTCATATTCTCCCTTATCCTCGCTTTCACGCTCGGAAGCACCGGTGCGGAAGGTCAGTCATTTCTTGAAAACCTCAAGCAGGTTTCAGCGGAAAACATAGGCTGGATTATAGTCGGCGGCATTATTTTCAATGCTTCCAACATACTGCTTTCAGCTTCCATATCGATTGCCGGAATGTCTGTGGCTTTCCCTCTCGGCGTAGGCATTGCGCTTGTTCTCGGGGTCATCAACAACTACCGTGTCGCCCTTGCACAGGGAGCGGAGACAGGTAACGTGGCTCTGCTCGCATCAGGAGTCGCACTCGTGGTTGTGGCAATAGTTTGCAACGGCATAGCCTCGGGCAGAAAGGGCGGAGAGACGAGCAAGGAACACCAGAAGAAAGGCATCGTACTCGCCTTGGTCGCAGGTGTGCTGATGTCCTTCTTCTCATCTTTCGTCATGAGGGCTATGGACCTTACAAACTTTGCAAGTCCTGCTCCGGGCACTGCCACTCCTTACACTGCAATAGTTCTTTTCACCCTCGGTGTATTGCTTAGCAACTTCGTATTCAACACCCTTGTGATGAAGAAACCTTTCGTGGGAGAGCCTGTAAATTACAGCCAATATTTTAAGGGCAACACCAAAACCCACCTGGTGGGCATGCTCGGAGGAGCTATCTGGTGCCTCGGAACGGCCCTAAGTTATATCTCCGCAGGAAAAGCCGGAGCAGCCGTGTCCTACGCGCTCGGTCAGGGCGCCCCTATGATAGCGGCTATCTGGGGTGTATTCGTATGGAAAGAGTTCAAAGACTCGAGCAAACATGTTTACGGTCTGCTCGCGCTCATGTTCTGTTTCTTCGTTGCCGGTCTCGGACTTATAGTTGCTGCCGGCATGTAATCTCCACTATATAATCTGTAGAGCAATCTATACCCAAAGGAAGCTTGACGGTCAGAGAATTCTTTGAATTACGGTACTTGAGAGCTTCCTTTGTTTTGTATGCCTTCACAGACTTCACTTTGAGGTCTAAAGGAAGCGTGACAGAGCCTCCGTCGGGGAATTCCATTACATGTACATACACTTTGTCCCCCTTGCTCGTAACCACGCCCCACGGCTGAGGCTTGAGTAACAGGGCGCGTGTACCGTAAAGGGTCTCGCCGTTTTCTTCCATCCACTTCCCCATTTCAGCAAGATTCGCAACACAAAGTTCGGGAATTTTGCCATCGGAACGGGGCCCAACATTGAGAAGAAGATTGGCGTCACGCCCCACCGTATTCACTAAAATACGTATCAGCTGCGGAGGAGTTTTCAGCTCTTTGTCCCTTATGCTGTAGCCCCAGCTGTGCATCATGGTCTTGCATGTCTCAAGAGGCAGGGAAAAGTCTATGTGTGAAGTGCGCCCATAGCCTGCCTTGTTCTCTCCCGGAACATCACGCTCGAAAACCTGCGTATCCTCCCCCGGTATAGGTTCCTTATGATGATTGTTGCTGACCAGACAGCCTGGCTGCAACTCGTGTATGAGCTTATATATCCTGTCGTACTTCCAGTCGAATACAAAACCATCGATTCCTCCGTCCTTAGGAAGTTTATTCTTGTGCCAGTCTCCGTCGAACCATATACATCCTATAGGTCCGTAGCAGGTCAGCAGTTCGGTAAGCTGATTGCACATGAAATCAAGATAGCTGTCATAATCCTTCTCATAATCCTCGCGCGACCAGTCGAGCAGCGAATAATAGAAGTTCAACTTTATTCCCTGCTTCTTGCAGGCGTCTGCAAGCTCTTTCAGCACATCGCGGCCGAATGGAGTGGCATCCACTATATTATATGGAGTATAGCTGCTTTTGAACATTGAGAAGCCGTCGTGATGACGTGAAGTTATTGTTATATACTTCGCGCCGGACGCCTTTATGCTGCCCACCCACTCATCGGCATTGAATTTTGAAGGGTAGAAACCTGCGGGAATTTTGCTATAATCCTCAAAGGAAATCTTCTCGTTGTGCATCACCCATTCTCCTCTTGCAAGCATGCTGTAGACGCCCCAGTGGATGAATATGCCGAATCGGTCGTTGCGGAAACTCTCGCGTGAGGCAAGATTCTCCGCTGTAGGCACATAATCTTTTATTCCTTCCCTGCCTATAGCGTTTTCAGGAGAATTTATAAGCGCCTGAATTTCTTCGGGAGTGCGTACAACAGGGGTCTGAAGGAGTGTGAAAAGCGATAATAGCGCAAAAGAGAGTATGCTTGAAATCATGGGGTTATTTTTTATGTTTAGCACAAATATAGCCAAATTACTTGAATAAATTTATTAAATTTGCATATCATACCTCAAAACGAAATGCAAAAAAAATCAATCTGTGCGGCTCTGCTATGCCTATGCTTTGCTATGACTTCATGTAATATCGAAAAGCTTGAAAAGAATGAGCCGTCTGCCTCGGGCCGGGAGGAATACCCGAACGGGAGAAATATTGAAAACGGAGTGATGAATCTCTGTCTGAGCGAAGAAAAGGCCGCTGCAATCGAAGCAGGAGGAACTCTCGAAATCGAAGGTATAAAAATAAATAGTATAAAAAGAATGTTCCCCGATGCGGGAGAATTTGAAATGCGCCACAGGGAAATGGGGCTTCACAAGTGGTACATAGTACACTACGACGAGTCTGTTCCCGTCACAAAGGCTTACTTCCGATTCGAAAACTCCGAAGGGGTGGAAATAGTAGAAAAAGTAGCCAAAAGCAGGCCTGCAGAAGTAAAAATCCCTTTTAATGATTTCTATGCAAGAAGAAGCCAATGGCATCTTTATAACGACGGTTCTCTTCTCAAAGGTTTCGCTGCAGGAGCAGATATAAACGTACTCCCGTTATGGGAGACTGGAATTGTCGGGGACAAGAAAGTTATAGTCGCCGTAATCGACTCCGGTGCGGATGCGAACAATCCCGATCTTGGCAGCGTCCTTATCCCCTGCGGGGACAATGGCAGCAAGAACTTCCTGAACGGAGCGGCCAATGCCACCAAATACACTATTTATCCCGGCGACCACGGCACTCATGTGGCAGGAATAATAGCCGCAGTGAATAACAACAACACAGGTGTGTGCGGAATAGCCGGAGGAAATGACGGGACTGGAGGAGTGCGTATCCTTAATCTCCAGATTATGGGGAAAATCCCGGGAGAAGAAAACACAGAAAACGGCAATGAAGCCTCCGCCCTCGTATGGGCGGCAGACCACGGGGCAGTGATAGTCAACAACAGTTGGGATTACGTATACGACAAGGAAAGCGATATACCCGGCAATAACAGTTTTACCCTTATTTCGATACATCTGGCAATAGACTATTTCATAAAAAATGCAGGTTGCAACAGTGCCGGGGAGCAGTCGGAAGACTCTCCTATGAAAGGCGGGCTGGTGCTTTTTGCCGCCGGTAACAGCAGATGGTCGAAAGTGCAGCCGGGGATGTACGAAAAAGTGCTTGCAGTGGCTTCCTGCGGACCTGCATTTGAGGATGCTTTATACAGCAATTACGGGGATTGGGTAGACATTTGCGCTCCCGGAGGCAATTTCAGAAATTATGGGTCAGATAATTTTGCCAGAATATGCAGTTCCCTTAAAGGTTCGCGCTACGGCTACATGCAGGGCACTTCAATGGCATGCCCTATGGTCGCCGGGGTCGCTGCCCTATTGGTTTCGCACTACGGAGGAAAGGGATTCACTGCGGAAAAACTGAAGAAAATGCTCTTGGATGGCGCAAATAAAGATGCACAAAAATACCATTCAAGACATATAGGACCTATGCTCGATGCCCGAGGCGCCCTAATCAGTCAGACCCCAGTACCCGCCGTTACGGACTTGCAGGCAAAAATCAGAAGAAAAAGCGTAAATATGGAGTGGACTGTCGGCGAAGACCACGGCAAGGCAGTGGATTCATATCTTGCGTTAATCAGCAAAAGCATTGAAAAAGTACGGAACTACAACCCGGTCTCAGTTTCGGGAAACGATACAGTCTTGATTGTACGTCCACAAAAAATCGGAGAAAAAACAAGCACCTCTTTCGGTGAAAGAGACTTGGGACAGTATTACGGAGCTGTTTTTGCCGTCCGTAAATCCCATAAGTATTCTCCTGCAAGCAATATTGTCTCCCTCAAAGTAGAGAAAAACTGGACCAACATCCCGCCTGTAATCAAAGCCGCTAATGAGGGCCCTGTAAAACTCAAGCGCAGAGATATTCGCTCATACAACTTCAGTCTGTCCGATGCCGATGAAGACAAACTCACGGTAAGCACAGACGGAGGCTCGGCAGCCGCAGTGTGGAAAAAAATCACAAGCGGCGATTATCAGCTCGTCATAAAAGCTTCCGATGCCGACCCGGGGAGTTACACGGCAAAGATAAGCGCGGAAGATGGCTACGGAGGGAAAGCGGAAAAAAGTTTCAGCTATACGATACTTGAAAATATTCCTGTGAAAGCATCAAAGGCTTTTGAGAACAGAACTTTAAATGTGGGCACGATTGAGGAGATAGACCTTGAGGAGTTTTTCAAGGACGAAGACGGGGATGAAATCAAATATAGGGTCAAATCCTCTTATGCGGGCGTACAATGCTTCGTCAAGGGAGCAAAACTCAGCATACACGCAGAAAAGTACGGAATCGCAAATATTGAAGTGAGCGCAAAAGATGCCTATGGTCCGAAGGCGGAAGGAGTATTCATCCTGCTCGCCACCAAGCCAGGCAAAGAGTATGAAATTTATCCCAATCCGGTGAAAGACAGGCTCAATTTGGCGACAAACGATGAAATCCAAGCTTCGGTGAGAATAATGAATATCAACGGCAAAGTGATTTACAAAGAGTCTTGGAAGTCAAATCCATACTCGCCTAAAGCTCTTGATGTCAAAAACTATAAAGCCGGACTTTACAAAGTGGAATTCACCGTAGGAGGCAAAGTTTACGAGGAAAATGTATTGAAACTTTAGTATCATGAAGAAAATAAGCCTTTATATTTTAGCCTTGGCGGCAAGTGTTTCCGCATTTGCCCAGGGAGAATTCAGCCTGCAGGACTACAATCCGCGCAGCGTTGCCACAGCTGCCTCCGCTCTATATTCAAGCGCTTGTAATCCGAGATCCGGGACCGGACTCGAAGCCCTCGTTTCTTATGCCTCGGACGGATTGTATGTACGTGGGATTTTTGCAGCAAATGATAAACTGGCTTTCAATCTTGAGGGTTTCGGAAAGAAAAACGGAGCCATTCAGTTCAAGGATGATTTCGGAGCTCCCACGGGAGAAGAGTACTCTCCTTCCCGCTTCTTTCTCTCAGGGGGAATAGGCTACGCCATAAACGATTGGCTTTCGGCAGGCTTGCAAGGCAGGCTTCTGAATGAGGCTTTAGCCCCACACAACTCAGTCAGCAACTTTGCAAGCGAGATTTCCCTCCGTGCCCGTAAAAATCATTTCACGGGCGTGGTATGCTACAATAGTTTGCCTTCAAACATTGCACTTGCAACTCAATACCTTTGTGGCTTTGCCGAAAAGCACTCAATAAAAATGCAGGTGCAATACAGATACTACACTCAAGGAGCATCCCAAATCGGGATAGGCGCGGAATACGGCTTTGCCGATTCGGCATTTTTGAGAGCCGCCTACAATTACGGAAAAAAATCTCCCTTGCCGGATTTCCTTGCATTGGGAATCGGAGGGAGATTTAAGATATTCATCCTCGACCTTTCGTATCAATACAATATGGAAGCGAAAGCAAGTATTGTACGAATAGGTCTCGGAATCAG
>CAUUCY010000008.1:0-37588 GCA_963543835.1 uncultured Bacteroidales bacterium | reverse complement strand
ATGCTTTCTTTTCCAATAAATATTGACTACATTTGTGTACTAATCGATTTGCAAAATGAATCAGCGCTTACAACAGTTTCTTACAGCCGAAAATATCAATCAGGCTCAGTTTGCCGACACAATTGAAGTCGCAAGGGCGAGTGTTTCCCATGTGCTCGCGGGGAGGAACAACCCGGGCTACGATTTTCTCAAAAGTATAGCCTTACACTACCCTAAGCTTAATCTCGACTGGCTGATGACCGGCAGCGGGCGTATGTATAAGGATCAGGATATGCGCGAGAGTCGCTTATTTGGGCCCGCAAATGATTCCGCAAGCGAAAATCCCGTTCTTCCGGGACTTGATTTTGAGGAAAAGAAGGGCGAGGAGTCTGTGGAGGAGAGAAGAATATCAAAGATTATTGTATTCTACGATGACGGTTCTTTCCGGGAAATTAAATAGAAAAAAATCACTACTTTTGTAGTGTTATGAATAACAGTGCAGGCATTATATTGAAAATTTACTCCGCTTTAAGACATATCCCCGGAGTAAAAGCCTTGGTAAAGCTTGTTTTTCGCCCCAAGAAATCCCCTCTCATCTCGCGCGAACTCTTCGGCTTGCATTTCAGCAATCCCATAGGACTGGCTTCGGGTATGGATACAAATGGAGATTTTATAAGGGAAATCAACGACTTCGGCTTCGGCTTCATTGAGATAGGTCCTCTGACAAATGAGGCTCAGGATGCAAGGCACTACCCGCAATTGGTGCATTTCTTCAAGGAAAAAGCCATACTCTCATCTTCCGACTATGCAAATAAGGGCGTCAAACACGCCATAGAAGCGCTTGGAGAGAAAAAAAGCGAGGCTCTCATCGCAGCCAACATAATCCCAGGGAGAAATGCCCAAAAAGAAGATGATATTGCAAAGGATATAAGAATATCATTCACCTATCTGTATGATTTCGTGGATTTCTTTGTGGTCAATATTTCTTCTCCCAACGAAGAGGGGCAAATTACAGTGAGAGATGAATTTGAAGTTGCAGACATTGTAACTCCCCTTCTGGATATAAGGCTATGCTACGGGGAATATCGCCCGATACTGCTCAAAATATCCACGGATTTTTCAAAAAAACTCATAGACAGCATACTTGATTACTGCATGATGAACGGTGTAGACGGCATAGTCGTAGGCGGGCACACTACGGACAGGTCTTCTCTGGCAAAGTTTTCACGCAGAAAATTGGATTTGATCCCTAAAGGACGCATTTCCGGCGCGCCTCTCTACGAGAAGACCTTGGAGACCGTGAAATATATAAACGAGCAGACAAAGGGGAGATTCCCTATTGTGGCTTGCGGAGGCATAATAAGCCCTGCACAGGCATTGAAAATGCTTCAATCGGGCGCTTCCCTGATAGAATACAACACAGCCTTGCACTATAACGGTCCCGGCTTGATAAAAAAGACAGTCAAATGCCTTTTATCGGAATTTTCCAACAGACAATGACAACTGCATCAATATGTACAATAGGCGATGAGATACTCATAGGCCAGATAGTGGACACCAACTCCTCCGCGATTTCCCTAATGCTCGGAGAGTCGGGGATTGTTGTAAATCACATGGTGTCGATAGGCGACAATTATGATGAGATTGTACGTACTCTCATTGAAGAGCTCGAAAATCACGATATAGTGATAGTTACGGGCGGTCTGGGACCGACCAAGGATGACATTACGAAAAAATGCCTCTTCCGGATTTCCGGGAGTTCCGGATATTTGAATAATGCGGAGCAGGCGGAGCTCAATACCGAAATCCTGCGCTCCAGAGGATTGGATATGCTTGAAAGCAACAGACAGCAATCCATGGTGCCGGACAAGTGCGAGGTAATACCCAACAAATTCGGCACTGCCCCGGTGCTGTCCTGCCATTGGGAGGCAAAAGACAAATACACTCATGCCGTATCTTTGTATTCAATGCCCGGAGTCCCGCATGAAACCATCGGAATGCTGCCTTATGTAATAGACGATATACGCAAACGCTTCAAGATGCAGGATATAATTCATCGCACCATCATGGTATATGGCATAGCGGAATCGGCCCTTTCGGAGAAAATAAGCGAGTGGGAAAATGCCCTCCCCGAGGACATGCACCTTGCTTATCTGCCCAATATGCTGACGGGCATACGTCTGCGCCTTGATACCTTTGCGGCTACTGACGAGGGGAAGCGCCGCAGTGAACTTAAAATTGCGGAACTCAAGTCTATTCTCGGAGAATTGGTGTATTCGGATTGCGATGATACCCTCGAAAACAGTATAGGGCGGCTGCTTCGCTCAAGCGGCAGAACACTCAGCCTTGCCGAATCCTGCACGGGAGGAGAAATCGCGCATCTGATTACCACCGTTCCCGGCTCTTCCGAGTATTTTCTCGGCTCTGTAACTTCATACGCAATACCGGTAAAGAAGAAAATCCTCGGAGTGGAACAGGAGCTGATAGACAGCTGCGGTATTGTCAGCAGTGAGGTCGCCGCGGCAATGGCGGAAGGAGTGCGGAACTTGATGGGAAGCACATACTCCATTGCCACCACAGGCTGGGCAGATACCTACGGTGATGAGCATGAGCCTGCCGGCACGGTCTGGGTGGCAGTATCAGGACCTGCCGGCACTGTAACGCAGAGATTTCAATATAATAACGGACGCCGGCAGAACATTCAGAGATTTGCTGCAAGCGCCCTTAATATGCTAAGAATTTATATAGAGAAAGACTAAACGGCTTTCTGTATGTCTTCTATCGCCCGCTGAAGATTTATGTGGCTTATTTTTTCTATGTCGCTTTCGCTATAGCCGCGACGTCTCATTTCTTTTGTGATTTCCGGCATCTTGTCTATGCTTTCCATGCCTTGAGGCGTGACTTCAATGCCGTCGTAATCTGTTCCTATTCCCACGGCTTCAATTCCTGCAACATTCACCGCATGGTCTATGTGGTCCACAACCCTGCTTACGCCTGGACGGGGGAGCTTCAAAAGCTCGTCCTGCACTTCGTGCCAGGCCTTGATTTTGGCAGGATTGGAAGGGTCCGCATTGAACTCATCCTCCACCCACATTTTTCCTTCAAGTCCGGACTCGTCAAGAATTTTCACAAAAGCTTCATCGAGAAAACAAGGGTAAACACTTATGCAGTTCACTCCGCCCCTGTCCGCGATTGCGCGGAGCAAGTCGTCGGGAAGATTACGCCTGTGTGCGGAAAGTGCCCGACAGCAGCCGTGGGTGTACAATATGGGCGACTCGGAGATTTCCAGAACCCTGCGTATTGTCAAATCCGAAGAGTGCGCCACATCCACTATCATCCCCAATTCGTTCATTTTTCCTACAAGCTCTTCTCCGAAAGCGCTCATTCCCTGCCAAGTGCCCTTTCCTGTGCAGGAATCGCATATCTGATTGTCCATGGAATGGGTGAGCGTAATGTAGCGTATCCCTTTTTTGAAAAGGACATCCACCCGATCCATATCATTTCCTATAGGAGAGCCGTTTTCGAGTCCCATGAATATGGATATAAGTCTGTTATTCAGGTTATTTTCAGCCTCCTTTACATTTCCTGCATAGCGTACAATGGAAGAGTTAGCCTTGAGCTGCACTTCAAGCGCAGCGTATAATTTGCACATATATTCCCAAGCCTCTTCCGTATGAAGGCGCGCCGGTATATACAGGGCAAAAAAACTTGCGAGGACCCCTCCCCTCTGCATTTTCGGGAAATCCACCTGTGCGTGGCCGTTATCTTTTGAAAAATCGCGCAGGCGGAACATTTGCGACGGCGAATCGCAGTGTGCATCAAAAAAATACATTATATGAGTCCTCCCCACTCTTCTGTTTTGTTTTCGAGTTCGCGTTTATATTCGAGATAGCTGTTTGTCAGCTCCATAACATCGTCCCCCTCCCCGGGAGTTGATAGCCTGGTCTCAATGTCGCTCATCAGCCCTTCGAGTCTTGTTATTTCCGCTTCGAGGGAAGCTATGCGCTCGCGGACTTTGCGTGCCTGCCTGTTCTTTTCCTTATTTTCATTCAAAACGCTCTGAACCTGTTTTTTTCCCTGTTTTTTGTCCGGAAACTTGCGTTCAAGTTCCTGAAGATTCTCTATTTTTCTCTTTTCAAGAAATTCGGCAACGCTTCCCAGGTGTTCCTTTACCTGTCCGTCACGGAATTCGTAGAGTTTATCCACCAGGCCGTCGAGAAAATCCCTGTCATGGGAAACTATGATCAAAGTTCCGTCAAAGTCTTTCAGAGCTTTCTTCAGTATATCCTTGGAACGTATGTCCATGTGGTTGGTGGGCTCGTCGAGAGCAAGCAGATTATGACTTTCAAGCATGAGCTTAGCCATGCCGAGGCGCGCCCTTTCTCCACCGCTGAGCACAGAAACTCTCTTGTCTATATCTTCGCCTTTGAAAAGAAATGCAGCAAGAATATCACGCAGCTTCGCTCTTATATCACCTGTGGCAATGCGGTCCAGGGTGTCGAAAACAGTTAGATTCCTGTCAAGCGCCTCTTCCTGATTTTGGGCGAAATAACCAGCGGAAACATTGTGACCTGTTTTTGCTTCTCCCTGAATTGCATCCAGCTGGCGCATCAGTACTCGCATAAGAGTCGTTTTCCCCTCTCCATTCCGCCCCACAAGGGCAACTTTCTCCCCCCTCTTTATTTCTATGTCCGCATTGCGGAACACCACTTTCCCGGGATAGCCCACCGTCAAATCCTTTGCAAGGAAAGCTATGTCGCCGCTACGTTCTGCAGGAGGAAACTTGAGCGTCATTACCGAAGCGTCGGTCTCGTCTATTTCTATCCTGTCCAGTTTCTCAAGAGCCTTGATGCGGGATTGCACCTGGTTGGACTTGGTCGGCTTGTAGCGGAACTTGTTTATGAAATCCTCAGTTTTTTCTATCATTTTCTGCTGATTCTCATAAGCCGCGGTCTGCTGGGATATTCTCTCCGCCCTCAGCTCAAGGTATTTGCTGTATGGGACTTTGTAGTCGTGAATATGCCCGAGCTGGATTTCCACAGTCCTGTTGGTTATATTGTCGAGAAACTTCCGGTCGTGGGAGACCAGAAGTATGGAGCCGTGGTATTTTGAAAGATAGTCCTCAAGCCATTCTATGGATTCTATGTCGAGATGATTGGTGGGCTCGTCCAAGAGCAGGAGTTCAGGCCGTCCCAGCAGTATCTTGGCAAGCTCTATTCTCATATTCCAGCCCTGGCTGAAAGTCTCTGTCTTGCGCTCCAGCTCTTCTGCCCTGAATCCCAGGCCCAGCAGGGTACGTTCCGCCTGCACCCGCGGAGGCTCGGTCTGCGATACTGAAAGACGGTCGTTGAGTTCGTTGAGCCTGCCTATGAGCTCCATATAGGAAGCCGACTCATAGTCGCTTCTGGCTGCAAGTTCGGTGGAAACCGCTTCTATCTCCTTTTCCATTCCGAGTATGGCGTCAAAGGCTGTCATGGTTTCGTCTATGACGCTCCTGCCTTTGCGGTGCTCCATAATTTGGGGGAGATAGCCTATGGTAATGCTATTAGGTTTGTCCACAGAGCCTGATGTGGGGTTCTGGAGTCCGCAGATAAGTTTCATTATGGTGGACTTCCCCGCACCGTTCTTCCCTACCAGACCTATCTTGTCGGTTTCGCTGATGTGGAAATTGATATTGTCCAGCAGAGTGAAACTGCCGTATGATACGCTGAGATTATTTATCGATATCATCTTTTCTGCAAATCAATATGCTCAGTTCATAGAGCAGGTAAACGGGAAGCGCAACCACCAGCATCGTGAATGGATCTCCCGTAGGCGTCAGGACTGCCGCAAGTATAAGTATTACAACAACAGCGTATCTGCGCCATCCCCGCATCATTTTCCTGTTGATGATTCCGAGTTTGGACAATACGAAAGCAACGCTGGGGAATTCAAATAGCAAGCCCATCATCAGGGTCATTGAATTGAAAAGCGAGATGTAGGAAGAAAGGGAGAAACTGTTGATAATTTTTGAGCTGAGCTCATAGCCTTCAAAGAAGTAGAGTATTATGGGCAGAAGGACCAGATAGGCAAAGCTCAGACCTGCATAAAACAGGATGGTACCTACTCCGAATGCTATTTTGAAAGCAGCCTTTTCATTTTCGTAAAGAGCCGGAGCAACGAAACGCCATAGCTCGAAAAGCACTATCGGAGCGCTCAGAATAAGCGATAATAAAAATGTTACTTTGATGTGAATGAAGAACTGTGCCGATATTTCTATGTTTATAAGCCTTATTTGCGGAGATATTCCGAGCAGACGGTACATGGGAAAGTCTTTGCTCAGAGGTGCGAGGACCACGGAGTCGAAAACAAAGCTTTTGAAAAAGAACAATACAAAAAAAACAAAAAGAATGACAAGAACCGAGCGGATAAGATTTCCTCTCAGTTCATCTATATGGTCCCAGAAGGACATATTCGGACTGTCCCCCTTCGCCACTTCAGTTTTGTTCGTCTATGTCTTTTTTTACGTCCTTTATTTCCTCTTCCACTTCGTTTAGCCCTTTCTTGAAGTTCTTCATGCCTTTCCCGAGCCCCTGCATGAGTTCAGGAATTTTCTTCCCTCCGAAAAGGAGTATGATAGCGAGTACAATGAGCAGGATTTCCCAGAAACCCATGCTTCCGAATACTAAAGGTAGTGTCATATTCCACATATTTATTGATTATTACTTTAATGCTGACAAAGAGGCCTGTATAGTCTCTATTTTTGCAAGAGCGTCGGCTTCTTTTTTTCTTTCATTCTCTATTACGGCGGCAGGCGCTCCGGAAACGAATCTCTCATTGCCGAGTTTCTTGCGTACACTCTGCAGGAAGCCCTGATAGTACGCCAGGTCCTTTTCCAGTCTCTCCCTTTCTTCCTCGGGATCGACAAGACCATCAAGAGCAATGAAAGCTTTGCCCGTGCGTACCATAAATGCCACACCCGTACCGCTTCCTGCCTCACCTATGCTGATGTTCACATTTGCAAGCTTTGAAACTACACAAGTCATATTTTCCGGGAAGCCCGGATCAAGGGTCAGATTGAGGGCTTCTCTCGGTGAAATCCCCTTGTCCTGACGTACATTGCGCACACCCGCAACCGCTTCGCACGCCATTTCAAACGAGTCTATCGTCTCCTGCGACCATGCCCCCCCCTTAGGATATTCCTGATTCATGATGCTCTCCCCTTTCGCGCGTGCTGCCATGTTCTGCCACAGCTCTTCGCTGATGAAAGGCATTATAGGGTGTATCATCTTCAGGAGTTTTTCCAGAAATTCTCTTGTCTTGGAGAGGGTCGCAGTATCTATCCCGACGCCGTAGGCAGGCTTTACTGCTTCAAGATACCAGGCACAGAAATCATCCCAGAAGAGCTTGTACACTGCCATAAGCGAGTCGGAAATGCGGAACTTCGCGAAATGCTCGTTTACCTCGTCTATTGTCCTGTCAAGTTTTGCATCGAACCATTTCACTGCGGCTGCCGAAAAGTCGGGCTGGATGGCGGAAGCATCGACATTCCAGCCGGAAATCAGCCTGTAGGCATTCCATATCTTGTTGCAGAAATTACGCCCCTGCTCTATCTGGCTCTCATCGTAGAGTATGTCCGAGCCTGCGCTGCTGCAAAGAAGCATTCCGAGACGCACAGCGTCCGCACCGTATTTGGCTATCAGATCGAGCGGATCGGGGCTGTTGCCTAAGGTCTTGCTCATCTTGCGCCCGAGTTTGTCGCGTACTATGCCGGTAAAATATACATTATGGAAAGGAATGTCTTTCATAAACTCATTTCCCGCCATAATCATACGTGCAACCCAGAAGAAAATGATGTCAGGACCGGTTACGAGGTCATTGGTCGGGTAATAGTATGACAAGTCCCTGTTGGACTCGTGTCCGGGCTGTCCCGGCATCTGCGGGTCAAAAACAGAGATTGGCCATAGCCAGCTGCTGAACCAGGTGTCGAGCACGTCTTCGTCCTGATGCAGTTCGGAAGCGCTTATTTCCGGGTCGAGGGCTTTTGCAGCCTCCAATGCCTTCTCGGCAGAATTTTCCACTACAAAGCGTCCGTCCGGAAGGTAGTACGCAGGTATGCGTTGTCCCCACCAGAGCTGGCGGCTGATACACCAGTCGCGCGCATTTTCCATCCAGTGACGATAGGTATTGCGGTATTTGTCGGGAATGAATTTTATGTGCCCGTCTTCAACGCTTGCGAGCGCGCTTGATGCAAGTTCTTCCATTTTGAGAAACCACTGCGCGCTCAGACGGGGCTCTATAACGGCATTGGTGCGTTCGCTGTATCCCACAGGCGAAGTGTAATCTTCTATGCGCTCTATGTTTCCCGCAGCCTTGAGCATTTCGACTATCTTCCTGCGCGCCTCGAAACGGTCTTCCCCCACGAGTATCTGCGCCTCCCGATTAAGCCTGCCGTGGTCGTCTATTATATCCGTTACGGGGAGATTGTGACGCATGCCTATTTCGTAGTCGTGTGCGTCATGGGCAGGAGTAACCTTGAGGCATCCTGTTCCGAAATCCATCTCCACATAATCGTCGCGTATGATAGGAATTTCCTTGTTTATCAGAGGAATAAGGACTTTCTTGTCCCACATCCACTTGTGACGCTCGTCATTAGGATTGACACATATAGCCGCATCCGCCATAATGGTTTCGGGACGGGTTGTGGCTACCACTATGTATTTGTCTGTGGCCTTGCCGTTTCCGTCCGAAATGAAATAGCGCATGTGGTAGAAATGGCTCTTTGTGTCGCGGTGTATAACCTCGTCGTCGCTTACCGCCGTGTGCCCTTCAGGGTCCCAATTGACCATGCGCACACCACGGTATATCCAGCCTTTTTTATAGAAATAGACAAAAGTGTTTATCACGGCTTCGCTCAATTCCGGCTCCATTGTGAAACGTGTGCGATCCCAGTCGCAGGATGCGCCCAATTTGCGCAACTGATTGAGAATAATGCCTCCGTGCTCTTCTTTCCATTCCCAGGCATACTTGAGAAATTCTTCGCGGCTTATATCTTCCTTGCTTATCCCCATGCCCTTGAGCTTTGCCACCACCTTGCTCTCCGTTGCAATGGAAGCATGGTCCGTTCCCGGCACCCAGCAGGCATTTTTGCCGTCCATACGCGCCTTTCTTATGAGCACGTCATTCAAAGTATTGTTAAGCACATGTCCCATGTGTAGAATGCCGGTGACATTAGGCGGCGGAATCACTATGGTATAGGGCTGTCTTTCGTCCGGTTCCGAGTGGAAGAGCCTGTGTTTGAGCCAATAGGCATACCACTTGTCTTCAACTTCCGAAGGATTGTATTTTGCGGATAATTCCATTATGGTTTTATATATTTTCAATGAGTTCACAAATTTAATAAAATTTACAAATCTTGGCAAATACATTATTTATGCTTATTTTTGTTAAATGCACATTTTCACTAAAATTCCCGTATCATGGAAGAGAATAAAATGACAATAGAAATCAAGCCTGAAATCGCAAAAGGTTCGTATTCAAATCTCGCGGTGATAACCCACTCCCACAGCGAGTTCATAATAGATTTTGCCACTATGCTCCCGGGGCTTCCCAAGGCTGAAGTGTCCAACCGTGTCGTAATGGCTCCGGAACATGTAAAGCGTCTTCTCAACGCCCTCGCCGACAACATACGCAAATACGAAGAGACCTTCGGCAGCATAGATTTGGGTGAGACCCAGCAGAAGGGTACTTTCAATCTTGCAGATTTTAACAACGGCGCAAAATCATAATGGACTTCAATAAAATCAGGGCTTTTGTCTTCGATGTGGACGGAGCGCTTACGGACGGACGCCTGCTGGGTATGCCTGACGGGGATTTTCTGCGTCAATACGATGCGAAAGACGGGATGGGCATGCGTATGGCGGCCATGAACGGCTATGTAGTGGCGATAATTACGGGGGGAAGCTCGATGTCAATAGTCAAACGCTTCAAAGCCAGCGGCTTACGTGAGGAAGATATTTATATACATTCACGCGACAAGGTGGAGGATTTATATAAATTATGTGACGCGCACGGCATAAGCCCGGAAGAAATACTTTATTTGGGAGATGACATACCCGATATTCCCGTACTGCGTTTAGTGGGGATTCCAGCCTGCCCTATAGACGCTGCTGCGGAAGTGCGTGAAGTATGCAGCTTCATATCTTCACGTCCCGGAGGCAAGGGAGCGGCAAGAGATGTGATTGAGACTGTAATGAGGGCTCAGGGCAAGTGGAGTTTCGATGTTTCGGAATATAAAAAGCGCTTCTGATGGATTTGAACGGGCATAAAATCATTTTGGGCAGCAATTCTCCGCGCCGCCGCGAACTTCTTGCCGGGCTCGGCCTGCCATTTGAAGTAGATACGGAAAATAGCTTTGTAGAATCTTTTCCGTCAGGCACTTCCGCATACGAAGTTCCGCGCCTGATGTGCGAGGGTAAATCCGGGGGCTTCCACCGCCCGCTCGCCGAGAACGAAATTCTCATAACGGCGGACACCATAGTGATTTGCGAAGATAAGGTGCTCGGAAAGCCTCATTCACGTGAAGAGGCAGCGGACATGCTGCGCTCCCTTTCCGGCAGGGTCCACGAAGTTCTCACGGGGGTCACAATACGCTCGGAAAGCAGGAAAATCACTTTCCTTGACAAGAGCGAGGTGCATTTCAGAGTACTTTCCGAAGAGGAAATCAATTATTACATAGACACTTGCAAGCCTTTTGACAAAGCCGGTGCCTATGGCATCCAGGAATGGATAGGCTATATAGGCATATACTCAATAAACGGCTCATATTTCAACGTAATGGGATTCCCCGTGCACAGAGTGTACGAGGAACTCAAAGCTTTTGTAAAGTAATCTACTTTATTATTTCCAGGGCCCGGAAGATACGGGTGAGTTTCTCCACCGCCTCGTCCACTTGCTCCATGCTGTGGGTAGCCATGAGGGCAAAGCGTATGAGCACGTCTTTTTCCGGCACAGCCGGCGCAATCACAGGAGTAATGAAAACGCCCTCGTCAAGCGCGAGTTTCACCACCAGCATTGCCTTTTCCGTGTCGCGCACGAAAAGAGGTATTATAGGAGATTGGGTATGTCCCGTGTCGAATCCGTTTGCCTTGAAGGCTTTCTGCGCATAACGCGTCACCTTCCATAAATTTTCAAGACGCTCAGGCTCGCTGAGCATGATATCCACTGCCTTGCTCACTGCCGCTACGTTGGCAGGAGGCATGGAGGCGCTGAATATAAGCGAACGTGACTGGTGTTTGATTACATTTATTACACTATGGTCTCCGGCGATGAAGCCTCCCAAAGAGCCGAAGGACTTGGAGAAAGTTCCCATTATCAGGTCCACCTTGTCGGTAACGCCGAAATGATCCGCCGTTCCGCGTCCGTGGTCGCCTATAACTCCCAGTCCGTGAGCGTCATCTACAAGTACGGAGGCATTGTACTCTTCGCAGAGCTCGCATATCCTGTCGAGAGGGGCAATATCACCCTCCATTGAATATACACCGTCCACAACTATCAGTTTGAAAGCCTCTTTCTCGCAAGCCCGGAGTTTCTTTTCGAGGGACTCCATATCATTGTGCTTGAATTTGTAGACCGTGCTCCATGACAGGCGCGCACCGTCTATTATGCAGGCATGGTCGAGCTCGTCGAGAAGTATGTAGCCTCCCCTTATGCCGAGGCATGAGATGACACCGAGATTGACCTGGAAGCCTGTGCTGTATGTTACAGCTTCTTCTTTCCCCACAAGTCTGGCAAGCTTTTCCTCCAGCTCCACGTGAATGTCGAGTGTTCCATTCAAAAAACGGCTTCCGGAGCAACTGGTTCCGTATTTGTTGATTGCAGCGATAGCCGCTTCCTTCAGTCTTGGGTCATCCGAAAGCCCGAGATAACTGTTCGAGCCGAACATGAGAACATTTCTTCCGTCCATTTTGACAACAGGATCCTGACCTGACTGTATTGGTCTGTAATAAGGGTAAATACCCTTTTCCTTCACCTGCTGGGGAACTTTGTATTGTTCACAGATTTCGTTGAGTAATCTATGCATGGTTTTGGTTTTTGGTTACACTTGGCAAAGTCTTGCGACTTTAGCGACGACAAATATAACTTGATAAATTCAATTAACAAGTAAAAGTGCAGCTAAATTTGCTTTCAATTTGAAAGTTTTTGCAGGCTAACTAAAATGTTTAATACGATATAAGCCGCTTATTCCGAGGGGGTATAAAATGTTTTGAATTTATTTATAATTTTAAGTGCTTTATATTTAATATATTAAGTATAATAAATCGATTTTTATTAAAAATTTTCATATAAAATTTTTGTTATTAAAATAATTGTTGTATCTTTGCATACGGATTGATGATCTAACGAGTTCAATCGACTCTTTCAATCCGAGTTATTAGTTTTAGTGTTATTAATTATGTGGTTAGTATGAGTGGTCCGCGTGTGATACGTCGACCGCTTTTTTTATTATATTTGTGCTCTATAGAATACAATCAAAGCGATGACAGAATCAGAAGCCTCAAAGCGAGCCGGTGAACTCAGAAAAATAATCTCCGAAGCGTCAGTACGCTACTATGTGGATAATGCTCCCACGATGAGCGACTACGACTATGACCATTTGTTGTACGAACTCGAAGAGATAGAAAGAGAGTTCCCGGAATTGCAGACGCCGGATTCCCCCACTCTCAGAGTCGGCAGCGATCTGGAGCAGCAAGGCACTGGCACAAATGCGGAAGCGGGGATAAAAAAAGAATTCGAGCAATATCCGCACCGCTATCCCATGCTTTCCCTGAGCAATACCTATAATATCGAGGAAGTGGAGGCGTTTGCGGCAAGGGCGGAAAAGGGTCTTGAGGGAGAAAGATTCACATACTCATGCGAATTGAAATTCGACGGGACGGCAATATGCCTTAATTATGTCAAAGGCAGGCTTTTCCGTGCTCTTACAAGAGGGGACGGAGTGGTCGGAGATGATGTGACGGAGAATGTGAAAAGGATTTCCAACATACCTCATATTCTCAAGGGCTCGGGCTTTCCGGAGGATTTTGAAATACGGGGAGAGATACTGATGCCCTACGATGCTTTCGACAGACTGAATAAAGAACGTGAGGAAGACGAAGAGCCGCCTTTTGCAAATCCGCGGAATGCCGCTTCCGGCTCGCTGAAACTTCTTGATTCAAACGAAGTCGCCCACCGCGGGCTCTACTGCATGCTCTATCACATACCGGGCGGGAGTGCCGATTTCAAAACCCACGAAGCCGCATTGCAGGCGGCAGCGGGCTGGGGGCTTCCTGTTTCAAAGGAGAGCCGTATCTGCCACAACATTTCCGAGATTGAAAAGTACATAGACTACTGGGATGTCGAGCGCAAGTCTCTTCCGTACGCCACAGACGGAATCGTAATAAAGATAAATGAGCTTGACTTCCAGAGGGCTCTAGGATATACTGCAAAATCGCCTCGCTGGGCTGTCGCCTATAAATTCCAGGCGGAAAAGGCTCTTACGCAACTGGAAAGCATATCATATCAGGTGGGCCGCACAGGAGCGGTAACTCCTGTCGCAAATCTTGCCCCCGTGCTTCTCTCCGGCACTGTCGTAAAGCGCGCCACGCTGAATAATTCCGATCAGATGGAACTGCTCGATATACGCGAGGGAGATTGGGTGTATGTGGAAAAAGGCGGGGAAATCATACCTAAAATAACTTCTGTCGAGCTCTCTAAGCGGAAACCCGGTGCGCCTAAGCCGCATTTTCCCGAATACTGCCCTGATTGCAATACAAGGCTCGTAAGGGCGCAAGATGAAGCCAGATATTTCTGCCCCAATACTGATGGCTGCCCTACCCAGATCCAGGCCCGTATGATCCATTTCCTCTCCCGAAAGGCAATGAACGTGATTGCCGGTGACGTAACAGTGGAGCAGCTCTATGAAAGCGGACTTGCGCGCACCCCTGCCGAGCTATACGATTTGAAAGCTTTCCAGTTATTGAGCCTGGAGGGATGGAAAGAGAAAATGGCAAAGCGTTTTGTAGATTCCCTCGAAGAATCGAAAAAGGCTCCTTTCCACAAAGTTTTGTTTGCGCTTGGAATAAGATATGTAGGAGAGATGACCGCCCGCGAGCTTGCGGAACATTTCGGGAACATAGATGCGATAATAGCCGCCGATGAGGAGAAGCTGTCAGAGGTGAAAGACGTGGGAGAGGTGATAGCGAAAAGCGTGACGGAATTTTTCAAAAATCCTGCCCATATAGAAGAAGTGGAAAAACTTAAAGCTGCGGGATTGAACTTTTCCTTGGACGAGGAGGATGTGAAGACTTCATCTGCCCTCGAAGGCAGGACTTTCGTGGTGACGGGCACGTTTTCCGTTTCACGCGATGAGATAAAGGCATTGATAGGCAAAAATTCAGGGAAATGCAGCTCTGCCGTAAGTAGTAAGACGGATTATCTGCTTGCCGGCGAAAAAGGCGGACCCGACAAATTGAAGAAAGCTCAGGATTTAAATGTCAAAGTAATTTCCGAGCAGGATTTCTATAAAATGCTGCCTGGCGCGGTAGTTGCTTTGAAAAAAGAAGAGGTCGCGGAGGAGTTATCCCTGTTTTGATATAAGCCGGGGATTCGTTAAATTTGTAGATTAGTGGACGAGTATTACTTATGAGTTTTTCTGAATTCACAAAAAAGGATTACGACCTTATAAATAAAGCGTACGCCGGTCTTAGGGAAGTGGCGTGCAAGCGTTGTGCAAACCGCGAGGAAATGGACATAGTCAAAAAGGCCTTTGACTTTGCCAACGAGGCACATAAAAACGTGCGCAGGCGCTCGGGAGAGCCCTATATGCTTCATCCTATAGCGGTGGCGAGGATAGTTGTGGAGAACGTGGGGCTCGGGTATAAGTCGATAGTAGCCGCCCTTCTGCACGATGTAGTTGAGGATACCGACTACACCATAGAAGACATACGCAGTCTTTTCGGCGACAAGATCGCATCGCTCGTGGACGGACTGACCAAAATAAAGACAGTGCTTGACAATGAAGAGAAAAATAAGGCACACAGCATATATTCTCAAAGCGTACAGGCGGAGAATTTCAAGCGCATACTACTGACTCTCAACGATGATGTCAGGGTTGCTCTCATAAAGCTTGCCGACCGCCTGCACAACTGCCGCACGATTGAGTTCATGCCCGAGCACAAACGCGACAAGATACTGAGCGAAACCATGTTCATCTTCATTCCTCTCGCCCACAGGCTCGGCTTGTACGAGGTGAAATCCGAGATGGAAAATATCTGGCTCAAATATAAGGAGCCCGAAGCTTACAAGGAAATAACGGCAAAGATCGACAGGAACGTGAATGAGAGGGACGAGCAGATAGATTCGTTCATAGAGCCGATTTCAGAGGCTCTCAAAGCGGCAGGGTTCGATTTCGAGATAAAAAAACGTGTCAAGACTCCGTACTCCATCTGGCACAAGATGCAGACCAAGAATGTCGCTTTCGATGAGATTTACGACCTTTATGCCGTCCGTATCATCTTCAACAGCGACCTGCATTCTTCCGAATCGGAGCGCGACAAGTGCTACCATATTTTTTCCATAATCACAGGCATATACAAATATAAGGCGAGCCGTATGCGCGATTGGGTCAAGCACCCCAAAAGTAACGGCTACGAGGCACTGCACTGCACTTTGATGAGCAATTTCGGCTCGTGGATAGAAGTCCAGATACGTTCCCGGCGCATGGACGACATTGCGGAAAAAGGCATAGCAGCCCACTGGGCATACAAAAAAGAAGGTTTCGTCGGGGAAAACAACTCCGAAATGGACAAGTGGCTGGTGAAAATCAAGGAAATTCTTGTCAGCGACGACATCAGCGCCCTCGAATTGCTGGATATAATCCATAACGACCTTACTTCCACCGACATTACTGTCTTCACCCCCAAGGGAGACCAGAAAACCATACAGAAAGGCGCCACGGTTCTGGATTTTGCCTATCTTATCAACACCAATATAGGAAACAAGGCGATTGCGGCAAAAGTAAACATGAGGCTTATGCCCCTCTCCACAGTCCTGCATTCGGGAGATCAGGTGGAAATCATCACTGCAAAAAACGGCGAACCCAAGGTAGAGTGGTTGCAGTTCCTGCAGACCCGGCATGCAAAAATACTTCTCATAGACCGTTTCCGATACCGTCAGGCATCATATGCAAGAGACGGGCGCAAGATGCTGGAGGATTATCTCAAGATTTCCGGCCATCACAACAATGAAATGAACATAAGGCAGATTCTCGACAAGGCCCAGCTCGTGGACAGACAGGAAATGTATTTCCGTATAGGCATAGGGCTTATTACGATGAACGAGATTGCCAATGCTCTCAACAAATCCAATTGGACGCCTAAGGAAATAAAGGAGGGGGAATATATAATCGACAAGACCTCGGTAGGCAGACAATATGTAATAGCCGATTGTTGCAAACCTATTCCTGGAGATCCGGTAGTCGGCTTCGTTACCCCGGAGGGCAAGGTTGAAGTGCATAAAAAAAGCTGCCCTGTAGCGGAAGTTCTTGCAAGCAAGCACGGAAACTGGATGATTACGCCTCAGTGGGGCGCTGCAACGGAAGACGATTTCCTCGTCAAAGTCACGCTCAAAGGACTCGACAGAGTGGGACTGCTCACGGAAATATCCAACTACATTTCAAGGAGCATGGGTGTGAATATGAAAAAGATTAATCTTGGCACGGAAGACGGGATTTTCGACGGCTATATTGAACTTTTCGTAAAGGACAAGAGTACGCTGGACGAAATCATAAACAATCTTTCATCAATTGAAGGCATACAGAGCATAACCCGAAGCGATATATGATAAAGAGAATCCTTTCAAAGTTTTTCCTTGCAATCCCTGTGACATTAGTGCTGGCGGGATCTATGTTTTCGCATTCCTGCGCCAATACCACAGACGCGCCCACCGGAGGCGACAAAGACACTATTCCACCTGTCATAAAGGAGATAACACCTCTTCCGGGAAGTGTAAACGTGCCTGTCAAAGGCGTCACTTTCCGCTTCACTTTCAATGAATTCGTGACTATAAAAAATGCAAAGAACATCTTTCTCTCCCCTCCTCTGAAGAAAGCTCCGAAAAGCAGAATCAAGGGGAAAAGCGTAATCGTATATTTTGAAGAAGATTTGCTGCCCAATACGACTTATACAATAGACTTCACCGATGCCATTGCAGACAACAACGAGGGCAATATGTATCCGGGATTTACCTATGTATTCTCTACTGGAGAGAATATAGATTCCATGATGCTGACCGGGACTGTACAGGATTTCAAATCCCTGACTCCCCAGAAAGGCATAACAGTAATGCTTTACAAGGACCATTCCGATTCCGCCGTTCTGCTGCACCGTCCGGATGCCGCCGTCAAGACAGACGAATGGGGCTTCTTCTGCCTGAGGAACATAAAGGACACTCTTTACAGACTGTATGCGATAAAAGACGAGGCGGGAGACAATATCTATGACCCGCAGACCGATTTCATAGGATATTCCGACACTTTAGTCTCCCCCTCCGGGAAAGTGAACGACAGCATCAAGGAACTTAAAAAATACGAAATGACAGACACGGTGAATTGCCTTGCAAGGCATTCTGACGTGGAAATAAGGCTGTTCCGAGAGAAAGGGGCAAAGCAGATGATAAACAACAAGGTGAGGGTGGATGAACGCACTTCCTATATCTCTTTCACCGCTGCCGATGCGCATGTGGATTCCATGTGGGTACGGGGCTTCAAGCCGGAGGAAATCATAACCCAGTTCAATATCGAGCGGGACAGTCTTGAAATATGGATAAACAACAGGACCAAGCCAATTCCCGATACTCTCCACGTATTTGTAAATTACAGGAAAACCGACACCTCGGGTATATTGAAACCTTATATCGAGCATGTGAAGCTGGCTAAGGAGGGAGCAAACAAGCTGAAGAAGACTTACAGGAAAAACATCAGACACGAAGACACGATATGCGTTTACAGCCTCAAGGCAGAGCCCGAGCTCGTGGAACAGAAGGGCTTTTCTCTTGAATTCAAGCATCCTATCATTTACGAGCATTTCGACTCTCTCGTGTTTATGACGGTAAATCCCAAGCAAAAGGAGCAAAAAGCGGAATTTGAGCTTGTTCCCGACTCTACGAACATTCTCCGGTACAGCATTATGCCTAAAACCCGCCTGCTGCCGGGCTGGGAGTATTATGTAAAAGTTCCGGAAAGGGCTTTCAGGGACATAAACGGCTACTATTGCGATTCCACAATAACAAAGGTGTCGCTCCCTAAAGAGGAAACTCTCAGCAAGCTGAATCTTGTGCTAAATGATGTCGAAGGGCATTATATAATAGACCTGCTTAACGAAAAGCGGGATAAAATTCTCCGGACCTACAGTGTGAGCTCCTCCGGAAGCGTGTCTTTCCCGTATTTGAGAGCGGGGAAATATGTTGTCAGGATAACCGAGGACAGAAACAACAACGGCATAATAGATACAGGAAGTCTTCTGGAGCACAGGCAGCCGGAAAAGGTGCTTTATTACAAGCGCGACGGCAAAATATTCATAGACATTCCCGAGTCTGCCGAACTTGACCAGGAAGTGTCGCTGAAAAAAATGTTTGCAGATGAGAAGTAGGAGTATAATAACGGCATTTACGCTCTTGCTTGCGTGTTTTGCCGATTTAAGTGCCTTCGCCTCGAGGGACAGCCTGAAAGTAAATTCCTATCCCGATGCCTATCTGGATACGGTGAAAGTCATAAACAAGTTTGAAATCAACAATTATTCAATGCTTGGTTTCGAGACAGGCTACTACTATAATAACGTGGCATTCAATCCAAGCATGCGCACGGGAACTTTCATCAATTACGGTCACTACTCTCTGCTTTTCACCCACTATCAGAAGATGTTCGGATTTATGCCGTATTTCGGCTATCGCTTCGGTCTGACTTACGGTAAACAGGGTTTCCGTTTCAAAGAAGACAAGGAAAAGCATACCATAAACTATCTTTACGGCGACACTGTTCAGGAAATCTTTGATATTGTGGAAATCCCTTTCCTGATGCACGCGCACATGGATTACCGCTTCATGAAGTTCTTTGCGGACGCGGGGATTTTCGGGGCATACAGACTTAATATACAAAGGACGGGCTATAACGGCAAAGTGCCGGCAAATCAATATGAGTTCAAGGATTTTGAAAAAAGATTCGACTATGGTCTGGAAGGAGGCTTCGGAGTGGGCTTTGTCCTGAAACCTTTTGAACTGCATATTTCGGCGAAACTCCGCTACTCCTGGGGCAGTCTTTACAAGCCTAATTACAGCAGCGAGTATTACTATCGCTATGCCAATCCGTGGGATGGCATTATATCCGTAGGTCTGCACTATCATCTTTCGAGAAGAACGGGCAAGACCACCGCGGCAATCAAAAAAGAAGCTTACGATTACGTTTATCATGGATCCGAAAAGTGAGATAGTGAAGCTCGGCAAGGTCCTCATAGGAGGAGACGAGCCTATAGTCGTGCAGACTATGTGCAACACCCATACCTACGATGTTGTGCCGACAATCGAGCAGTGCAGGCGTCTTGCAAATGCGGGAGCTCAGCTTATACGCATAACAGTGCCGGGGCCGAAAGATGTCGAAGATATAAAGAAAATCCGGGAAGGACTGCGTGCGGAGGGTATATCCGTCCCTATTGTCGCGGATATACATTTCTCTTCACAGACAGCCATAGCCGTCGCGCCATATGTGGAAAAAGTGCGTATCAATCCCGGTAATTTCCATCGTGAGCACAGTCTTGCACGCGAGCAGTTCTCCACGCTCATCGATATATGCAAGGAGCACGGAACAGCCATACGTATAGGTCTGAATCACGGTTCGCTCGGAGAATATATTACCAATCTATACGGAAATACGCCTTTTGCAATGGCAAAGGCAGCTATGGAATGGATAGAAATCTGTCTTGAGAAAGATTTCCGTCAGGTGGTAGTCTCCCTGAAGTCAAGCAATACCGTGGTCATGGTGGAAGCCTATCGCAAGCTGCACAAGATGATGCTGCAGCGCGGCGTGGTGTTCCCAATGCACGTAGGAGTCACAGAGGCGGGGAACGGTGACACCGGACGCATAAAGTCCTGTGTAGGGATAGCCTCTCTGCTTCGTGAGGGTATAGGAGATACCGTGCGCGTTTCGCTTACCGAAGATCCCGTAAACGAAATTCCCGTAGCGCGCTATCTTGCAGCCCGTTATTCGGGAGCCGAAATGCCCGAACTCGGCGAGCGTGAGCGCAAGATGCTCGAAGCGGCTTGTGAGTGGGGACCGAAACTCCTTAACCGCGAAATAGATGAGATTCCTGCGGGAATTATGGAGCCGTATCTTGCAGATGAAATAATGCAGGCGGCAAGACGCAAATTCTATAAGCCGGAGTATATTGCCTGCCCGGGTTGCGGACGCACCATGTATGATATAGAAAAGGCTTTTGAGGAGGTGAAATCCCGCACCTCCGGACTCAAGGATGTTGTAATTGCCGTTATGGGCTGCATAGTGAATGGACCAGGGGAAATGGCTGATGCGGACTGGGGCTATGTAGGCGAAGGCAAGGGCAAGGTCAGTATATATCACAAGAACGAGCCTGTACTAAGGCATGTTCCCGAGTCTGAAGCTGTGGACAAGTTGGTGGAACTTATTTCAAAGTCGCAATAATGGTTTCGCAGGCCCGAGTGTAATCGCCCTCCTCTACCTGAATGTCGGCATCGAGCGGCAGGAACATATCGATTCGTGAACCGAATTTGATGACTCCGCACTGCTTTCCCGCCTCTGTCTTGTTGCCAGGCTTGGAGTAAGACACTATGCGGCGTGCGAATGTGCCTGCAATCTGTTTGAAGAAGATTTCCTGACCGCTCTCAGTCTTTATGCAGGTCGAAGCGTGCTCGTTGAGTTCGGACGCCTTGGGCATAAATGCGAGCAGATACTTCCCCGGATGATATTTATAGTATGTAACTTCTCCGGAAACAGGCCAGAAATTCACATGAACATCGAAAAAATCCATGTACACGGAAACCTGTATGCAGTCTCTCTTGAGATACTCCTTTTCAAACACTCTGTCGACTATGACTACTTTGCCGTCTGCAACGGAGGTTACCACAGTGCCATTTCCTATCTGCTGACGACGCGGGACGCGGAAGAAATAAGTGATGAATCCGCTGAATCCGAGCAGTATTGCCAGTATAATTATTTGCAGCCAGAGATTGGGCAGAAATTTACAGGTAAAAAAGCCCAGAAGAAGAGCTGCCACATAGACAAATAAAATTGTACCTCTGGAATTTTTATCTATTCGCATAATATCAGAATAAATTTGCCATTATTAAATAAAGCACGCCCGCAGGTATTGCGAGAATGGAACTATCGAAACGGTCGAGCAGGCCTCCGTGCCCCGGAATGATTCTGCCGCTGTCCTTGACTCCGCAGAAGCGTTTCCACTGTGACTCGAACAAATCTCCGTAGACCCCGAATACATGCATGATTGCGGCAAGTACAAGGCAATTTACAAGAGGGAAGTCAAGCAAAGAGCTGAAATGCAGAATGGCAGCTCCCGCTTCGGCAAAGAGCAGTCCCCCGAAAAAACCCCACCAGGACTTGTTCGGAGAGATGGAGGGGAATAGTTTCTTTCCGTTCTTGCCAAGTGTGCATCCCAGACAGAAAGCACCCACGTCGGAGCACCAGATGAGTATGAAGAATAGAAGCAGTAGAAGCCCGTTGTACTCCCCGCTTCTGAATACCACGTGCGTGGAATAACTCAGGGGCAGGGCTATATACGCCAAGCCGGTGAAAAGATACGCCACCTTGCCGAAATCACTCTTTTTCTTAGCGTAAATCGTCGCTATAATGAGGAGTATTACGGGGATGACTCCCGCGCCCTTGTCAATGTGGCAATCATATATTCTGTGTGCGAACATCAATCCGAAGATGAAGACACCGCAGATCATTGCAAAAATACGAAGAGTCTTGAATTCGTTTTTGCCCATGGTCATCTCATAAAATTCATGCATCATGAAGATGATCATGAATACTATAAGGAGAGCATAGGTATATTCATTCACCAAAAGCCCGGCGACCATCACAAGGATGAACGCCAGACCCGAAATTGTTCTTGTCAAATAATTAGGCATCGGCAATGCTTTCTAACTCGCTTGTTTTGTTGCTTGACTCAGGCTTTACCTTAGGACCGAGAATACTCTCGACATCGCTTGCAAAGATAACTTCTTTTTCGAGAAGTAAAGCGGCAACTTTAAGGAAAGCCTCCTTATTTTCTGTCAAAAGTCTGTAAGTCCTGTCGTGAATATAATTTATGAGTTCCTTTGCTTCCGCATCCATGAGTTCTGCGGTCTTTTCGCTATAAGGCTTCGTGAAGTCGTAAGCGTCATTGGTATTGTAGAAAGAAAGATTTCCTAACTTTTCGCTCATCCCGTAGTACTGAATCATGGAATAAGCCATTTTAGTCAGCCTTTCCAAGTCATTCAATGCCCCTGTTGAAGGCTCTCCGTTGATTATTTCTTCGGCAACCCTTCCTCCTACCAGCGAACACATGCCGTCAATCATCTGTGACTTGAAGGAAAGCTTGCGCTCGTCGGGAAGATACCATGCCGCTCCGAGAGCGTCTCCGCGCGGTACGAGAGTAACTTTCAGAAGTGGCTCTCCGTAAGGCAGCAGCCAGCTTGTCACGGCATGGCCTGCCTCGTGATGAGCTATGCTCGACTTCTCCTTCTCGCTTATTATATAGTCCCTGCGTTCTATTCCTCCTATAATCCTGTCTATCGCCTCTATGAAATCCGTGCTCTCCACTATGTTCTTGTTACGCCTTGCCGCTACAAGAGCCGCTTCGTTGCAGACATTGGCTATATCGGCACCTGAAAAGCCTGCCGTGTGTTTGGCTATTGTGTCAAGATCGAAATCAGGGGCAACTTTTATTCCTCTGAGGTGCACCTGGAAGATTTCCTTGCGCTCATTGAGTTCCGGAAGTCCCACATGTATCTGGCGGTCGAAACGTCCCGCACGCATAAGCGCCTTGTCAAGTATGTCGGCCCGGTTGGTAGCAGCCAGTACAATTACCCCGCTGTTTGTGCCGAAGCCGTCCATTTCGGTGAGAAGCTGATTGAGTGTGTTCTCGCGCTCGTCATTGCCCGAGAAGCCCGCGTTCTTTCCTCTTGCGCGTCCTACAGCATCTATCTCATCTATGAACACTATACAAGGAGCCTTGGCTTTTGCCTGTTCGAAGAGGTCTCTGACACGTGAGGCACCGACACCGACGAACATTTCCACGAAATCGGAACCGCTTATGCTGAAGAAAGGAACATCAGCCTCGCCCGCCACTGCCTTGGCAAGCAGTGTCTTTCCCGTGCCCGGAGGACCTACCAAAAGAGCCCCTTTAGGAATTTTGGCTCCCAGGGAAGTATATTTTGCAGGGTTGCGGAGGAAATCCACAATTTCCATGACTTCTTCTTTTGCACCGTGCTGCCCCGCTACATCCTTGAAAGTCACTTTGACCTTGTTCTTGTCGGCAAGTTTGCCAGTGCTCTTCCCCACATTGAAGATATTTCCGCCCGGACCGGCTCCTCCGCCGCCTATGTTCTTACCCATACCCCGGAACATCCAGACCCAGAGTATGATCATCAGAACAGGGAAAAGCAGCCACTGGAGTATCTGGCTCCACATGCGCTCGTCATTTTCTATAACGACCTTTACAGGAGTTGCGGACGGGTTTGCGGCAAGGAGCTGTTCGTTAAGAGCCTCGAAGCGGGATTCCGCTTCAAAAGAGGTCGAAACGAGGAAAATGAAATGCGGAGACTTGCCGGGAACTTTTTTATCCGGGAATTTGTAGGCATATTTTTCCACGCTTTCCGGTCTGAGTGTAATTGAACCCTTATAGTCGTTGCGCACAAAATTGATACTTTTGACATCTCCTTTCATTACCATTTCCTGAACTTCCGCCCACTCCACTTTCTGCGGAGGAACGTCGGATTTGTCCCACAGCATCCAGATGATGCCGCCTATCAGGAGTATATAGAACCATGAGAAATTGAGATTTATGCTGAATACCTTCCTCTTTGGCTCTTTATTGTTATTGTTGTTTGCCATAAATTATTCTTCTGTTGTATTTGCAGCCTTTATGCCCCTTGAGGAAAGTTTGCGGAACTTGTGTTCCTTGCGGGGAGCGTCTGCCCAAAGGTCTTCGAGATGATAAAATTCCCTGTACGGGGTCTGGAAAATATGCAGGACAATATTTCCAAAATCCATGATTATCCAAAAATTGTTCTCCATGCCCTGCATTCTGAGAGGCTTCATGCCCAATTGTTCCCTGGCATCTTTCAGAATGTTATCGGCGATTGCCGCAACGTTGGTGGTCGAGTCGGCATTGCAAATCATAAAAAAATCAGCTATTGAGGAACCTACAGGTCTGAGATCCAATGAAATTACGTTTTGGGCTTTCTTGTCGAGCATGGCGTCTGCCAAAACTCTGAGGTCGTGAGTGATCATTTACTATTGTTAAAAATTGAAATTCGATTTAATTTTGCAGACAAATATACAAAAATAATACCCTACGGCAAAATGGCAGAAATCATTTGGTTTGACAGTATAGATTCCACCAATAACGAAGCTTCAAGACGTCTGGACACGCTTGACAATATGGCAGTGCTCGCCGCAGCGGAGCAGACGGCAGGACGCGGACAGGGAGAGCACAAATGGCACAGCAAAACGGGAGAGAACCTGACTTTCTCGGTGGTGCTGAAATTCGGCAGGCAGGGCGGCCTGCCCTCTCTTTTGGTCAGCGATGCGCTTCTGATTACCGAACTCACTACAATGGCTCTAAGGGAATATCTCTTGGGGAAAGGCATAAGTTCGAGGATAAAATGGCATAACGACATCTATGTCGGAGACGGGAAAATCTGCGGCATACTGATAGAAAACGTCTTGAAGGGCAATGAAATCTCAAGTTCGATTATAGGAATAGGCATTGATGTAAATCAGACCGAGTTTCCTTCGGATCTGCCCAATCCGGTCTCAATAGCCCAGATCACGGGCAGAAAATACGACATAAAGGAAGAACTTTCCCTCTTGTGCGCCGAAATTGAAAAATGCGCCGCCCTGACGGGCAGCGCTGAAGGTCGTAAGAGACTTGATGAATATTTCAGGACTCATTGCTTCAACATTCCCGAAGGAATTTGACGGCGGCAATCCTGTCTTCGCTTTTGAAGATTGAACTGCCCGCAACCAGAATATCGGCTCCGGCTTCCTTGAGAGCCTTGCAATTGCTTGTGTCCACTCCCCCGTCCACTTCAATTTCGCATTTGACGCCCTGACGCCGTATTTCGGCTTTGACCGCGGCAACTCTGTCGAGGCTTTCATAGATGAATTTCTGCCCTCCGAAACCGGCAAAGACAGACATTATCAGCACGAAATCCGCATCTTTAAGATAAGGGAATATGCTTTTTACGGGGATGTCGGGATTGATTGCGATTCCCGCTTTCATTCCAAGTGCCTTTATGGAGCGCAGAAGTTCCGCAGGGTCCTTGCGGGCCTTGCGTGCAGCCTCAAGATGAAAAGAAAGCATCGAAACACCGCATTTTCTGCAACGCTCAAAATACTTTTCGGGATGCACTATCATAAGGTGCATGTCCATTGGCACCCTGCACTCCTTTCCTATCGCGTCCGCCACCGGGAAACCATAAGAAATATTGGGTACAAGAGAGCCGTCCATCACGTCAAGATGGGCAAGGTCGGCGTACTTTGAAACAAATTCAACATCCTCTGCAAGGTGTAGAAAATCTGCCGAAAGCAGTGATGGCGATACTTTCATCTTTACTTGAAGTTACAAACGACATCAACCAGCAAATCAACGAATTTGTCAAGAGAAGCCAACTCGAGCTTTTCCCCGGGGGCGTGCACTCCCCTGAGTGTAGGGCCGAATGAAATCATATCAAGTTCCGGGAACTTTTCAAGGAAAAGACCGCACTCCAGTCCGGCATGGATTGCGAGTACGAGAGGCTCCTTATTGAAGAGGCGTTTATAAGATTCTACGCACACTTTGAGTATGTGAGAGTCTATGTTAGGTTTCCAGCCCGGATACTGGCTCGTATGAGTAACTTCCGCCTCCGCCTTGACAAAAACGGCCTCGACTTTCGCGGCTGCTGCCGTACATTCTTCTTTGATCGAGCTGCGCTGGCTTGTGAGCACCTTTATGCTGCCTTTTTCGCTCATTTGGACAGCGGCGAGATTGGAGGAAGTCTCCACCAAGTCGGGAATATCCTTGCTCATGGCAAGCATTCCGTGCGGACATTCGCTCAGCGCCTTTATGAGAGCACCGGCAACCGCAGGCTCCACTACTTTTTCATTAACGAAAGAGCGCGAAACGGAGAACTTGATGCCGGGATCGCTGACTGCATAAATGTCTTTCTGCCCTTTGGCAAAGCTCTCAAAACGCTCTATGCTTGCCTGCGGGTCGGGAACCGAGATAGTGGCTTCGCAGTCGCGGGCTATTGCATTGCGCTTGTTACCTCCCTTGATGTAGACAAGCTGAAGTCCGTATTCGAGTTCGGAAGCCAGGAATTTTGCCATTATCTGCACGGTGTTCGCCCTCCCCTTATTGATGTCATCTCCGCTGTGCCCGCCTTGAGCGCCGTCTATGACGAGTTTCAAGCCTTTGTAGCCGCTTTTCAGAACATCGGTTTCATACTTGAAATATGCAGTGGTATCCACTCCTCCGGCACAGCCTATGAAGAGTTGCCCCTCGTCTTCGGAATCGAGGTTGATGAGGGTCTTGCCCTCGAAAAAGCCTTCTTTGAGGGCAAAAGCGCCGTCCATTCCCGTTTCTTCGGAAATGGTGAAAAGGCATTCTATCCTTCCCATAGGCAGCTTGCTTTCGAGGATTGCGAGGCTGGCGGCTATGCCTATACCGTCGTCGGCTCCGAGCGTAGTGTTTTTCGCTATCATCCACCCGTCCTCAATTTCATATTTTATAGGCTCCTTGGAGAAATCGAAAAGAAAACCGGCGAGCTTCTCGCACACCATATCCTGATGGCTCTGAAGCACGAGGGTCGGAACGTTTTCCTTGCCTTTTGAGGCAGGTTTGCTGATAAGTACATTACCGACTTCGTCGGTCTTGCATGCGAGATTATGAGAAGCGGCAAAAGACTGCAAATATGCAGTCATAGGCTCCTCGTGTCCGGACTCCCTTGGAATCGCAGTAATCTCTTTGAAATAATCAAGGACAGATGCTGAATTCATTATTGTACTGGGACGAGTATTTTTTCTATATCAGTTATATATTGTTTAAATGACTTGTCTGTAGACATTAAATCGGAAACAGTATTGCAGGCATGCAGCACGGTGGCATGGTCTTTCCCTCCGAGTTCGGCCCCTATCGACGAGAGGGAAGAACTGTTTACGAGGTTGCGGCTGAGGTACATTGCAATCTGGCGAGCCTGGACTATCTGGCGCTTGCGTGTGTTTGCGACCAGGGTTTCGCGAGAAATATTGAAATAGTTGCAAACGGTCTGGCATATCCTTCCAATGCTTATGTCGTTCTCCACTTCTCCTACTATATTATCCACCACTTTTTCTGCAAGCTCGAGAGTGCATGCCTGGTGCAGGAGGGTCGCGTGGGCTATCAGGGAAATGAGCGAGCCCTCAAGCTCGCGGAAATTGGTCTTTATCCGCGAGGCGAGAAATTCCAGAACTTCATCGCAGACTTCCACTCCCTCTCTCTGACTGCGTGACTTGAGCATGGAGAGCCTTGTATCATAATCGGGACGGTTCAGTTCCACAGAAAGTCCCCACTTGAAGCGTGACACGAGACGGTCCTCAAAGTTCTGGAGGTCCACAGGTGCCCTGTCCGAGGTGAAAATCAGCTGTTTTCCGTTCTGATGCAGATAGTTGAATATGGAGAAGAAGCCAGCCTGACATCCCGGACCTATGAGATACTGTATATCATCCACAATAAGGCAATCTATCTTCTGATAGAAAAGGAGGAACTGCGCGAGCTTGTTCTTCACCGCCACTGCGTCCATGTATTGGGTTTTGAATTCATTGCCCGTAACATAGAGCACCACAAGGTCGGGGAATTTCTCCCGTACCGCAATTCCTATTGCCTGGGCAAGATGGGTTTTCCCGAGCCCCGAACCTCCGAAAAGGAAGAGGGGGTTGAAAGGCGTGTCCCCGGGAGCGTGCGATATCGCCTTTCCTGCCGCAATGCCCATTTTATTGCATTCGCCCTGCACGAGATTCATAAAGCAATATGAAGGATTCAGGTGGGGCGGTATTTCATATTTCCTGATTCCCGGAATCATCATGGCGTTAGGAGCGTTCGCCTGGTCGTAGTTAGGAATAGCCACACGAGGGTTGGTCGGAACGCTTACGTCTGCAGCCGGTATGGTCATCGACTCCTGAGCCACCACCTTGACCTTGTATGCGAGACGGGCATCGCTGCCGATTTCCTTTTTCAGCGCCTTTTTGATGATTTCGAGATAAACGTCTTCAAGATATTCGCGGAAGAAATCCGTCGGGACTTCAAGTGTCATTTTTGAATTTACGAGAGACAAAGGCCTGATAGGTGTAAACCAGGTCTTGAATTGATTTTCGGGTATGATGTCCTTGATAAGGCGCAGACAACTTCCCCAGACTAAGATATGTCTATCTGTCTCGTTCATTCTAAAATTTCAGTGATTGTTCCCTCTCGGGAATGCAAAGTTGGTTGAAAAATAATTGATAAAAAAACTTAATTGCTATTGATTTTTAATAATATTATTCGTTTATTAAGTGTTTGCAAATTGTGAAAATGGGTAAATTTTAAATTATTGATTTATAAGAATATACACGCGTTGAACCGTTGTGTATAAGCATACGCGGAGTGTTGGTATTTTTATAAATTCCAAATTAAAAATTCACATTATTTAAGCCTCTCAATAGCGTTATTTTCAATTAGAACCAAAAATGCGTCAGGATATTTTAAGCTGATTTTTTTAAAATTTTCCTTGGCTTCCCTTTCTTCGGAAGAAATTCCTATCACATATTTTTTCAACTTTCCCGAACTGATTATTTTCGGCTCGAAGCCCATGAAGATTTTGTCGTTTTTGTCAAAATCCCTGCTCACCGCGAAAATCTGTGTCCCATAGAAAACTGCCGTGGCTTCGGACTCTTGTCCCTTCGCTTCCACCTTTGTCTCCTCTTCTACTGACTGCTGCCTTTCCCTGCCTTGTTTTTGTATCTCTTTTGCGGGCTCAGTCTTTGTCTCTTCCACAGCTTTGGATGCCGTAAGCCCCACACTTGCATCGTAAAGCAGTTTATATTCCTTGAAAGCGCTGAAAATTGCTTCGGCAATCTTTTCCGACGTGTCTTTCCCGCGCAGGGTGGCAAGGTCCTCGGGGTTTGACATGAAACCGAGTTCCAGAAGTACCGCCGGCATGGTGGCAAGCCTCAGTACGGCAAAATTATTCTGCATAATGCCGTTTCCTCGGCGGAAAATACAGGATTCTTTAAGTTTGGAATCTATCTGCTGGGCGAAGAGTATGCTCTGCTCTCTGTACGCCGTGTGCATAAGGCGCAGGAAAATCTCCGATTCGGGGTCGCCGGGGTCTAGTCCTTGATAATTTGTGGAATAATCGTCTTCAAGGAATATTACTTCATTTTCCCTGCGGCAAACATCCATATTGAAAGCGTAAGTATCCTTGTTTTTATCTTCCGACGGACCTAATATATGTATTGAGTAGCCGTTGGCATTGTGCCTTCCGCGCGGCTGGGAGTTGATGTGAATTGAAATGAAGAAGTCCGCATTGCTGCGGGTCGCGAATTTGGCACGGTCTATGAGAGGTACGAACTTGTCGACGTTTCTTGTCATTTTGACTGCAACGTCTTCGTAATGGTATTCTATTTTCTTTTTCAGAATTTTTGAAATGTCCAGCACAAAAATCTTCTCCCGGCTCTTGCCGTCGCCGCTAATACACCCCGGGTCCTTTCCTCCGTGTCCGGGGTCTATTACGACAGTATGCAGGCCGAGTTTATTGGAGTCGGCATGGGCGGAAAGACAGGATGATGCCAGCAAAAACGAGGCAAAAATCGTATATCTGCGGAATTTCATAATTTTTGTAAACTCAGAAAAATAGTCGTATTTTTGTTGATTGCAAATTTATAGAAAAGTTCCAATACTTGCATAACAAGAGCTCAAAATACTTTATTCTCTTGACCCTTGCGTCAATTCTTTTAGGCGTCGCACTCTTCGCCCAGGACTTCAGGCGCAGCTCCGTGGAGGACAGGCGTCAGCTTATAAATCAAATCGACACCAACAGGAGAGCCGCGCCCGTCCTCTCCCCTGAGCTTACCCTTCCCGCTTCCGAACTCCCTCCGCTCCACGATTCGCTTGCTCATTTCAGGGATTCCCTGTTCCTGGCGGATTCCACCAGACTTGCGGATTCTCTCGCAAAGGCGGATTCGCTGGCGCTTCTTAGCAAAAGTTCTCTTGAGCAGCCTGCATTTACAAATGCCGCGGACTCCATTATAGAAGTGTTTACGGACGGTCAGCGCATGGTATATTATTACGGGCCGACCACGGTCAAGTACCAGAACATGGAATTGACCGCCAATTATATGGAGTATAATATGAAGACCGGTGAAGTCTTCGCACGTGGCGTGTACGACTCTCTTTCCGGAGAATGGAAAGGGCGTCCGGTGATGAAGCAGGGAAAAGATTCATATAATATGGAAAAGCTGCGCTATAACTTCAATTCCCGCAAGGCGCGCATCACAAATATGATTACATCCCAGGACGACGGCATACTCCACGGAAGCAATATAAAGATGCAGCCGGACAAATCCATCAACATTTCCAATGGAAAATATACGGTATGCGATCTTGAAGAGCCCCATTATTTCATGACAATGTCTGTGGTGAAAGTTGTTACGGAGCCTTCCCAAAAGACGGTTTTCGGTCCTGCCGGGCTTGTTGTCGAGGGCGTGCACCTGCCTATAGGCATCCCTTTCGGTTTCATTCCCAAGAAGCCGACCAGGGCGACAGGTCTGCTTATGCCGACTTTCGGGGAGGAGACTGCGCGAGGTTTCTTTATGAAAGATGCCGGCATGTATTTCGTGTTCGGGGAGAATTTCGACCTTTCCGTGACCGGAGATTACTTCACCCTCGGCTCCTGGGCAGTGGATGTAAATTCCCGTTATAAATTCAATTACAAGAGTTCAGGCAACCTTTCCTTCAATTATTCCAACGACCAGACCGGAGAAAAAGGCAGTACGGACTTTTTCCAGAGTTCCAATTTCGGTCTGAGATGGTCGCATCAGCAGGACTCGAAAGCCCATCCGGGGACGTCTTTTTCCGCATCCGTCAATTTCTCCAGCCCTTCCAACAGCCGCTTCAATTCGCGTTCCGTGAATGAAGCCCTACAGGCACAGACCTCTTCTTCCATATCGTATTCAAAGAATTGGAACGGAAGATTCAATTTGAGCGTCAATGCCCTCCATAGTCAGAACACCAAAGACAGCTCCTATACCTTCACTCTGCCAAACGTGACTTTCTCCATGAGCACGATTTATCCTTTCAAGAACAAGAACAGAGTGGGTAAAGAGAAGCCATGGGAGAGGATTTCTTTCGGCTACAATACAAGCTTGCAGAATAAAATCGGCTTTAAGGCATCGGAATTCGGGGGCAAGGGTTTTACCGACAAATTCCAGAACGGAATGGCGCATAATTTCTCCATAGGTCTTCCGAGCTTTTCCCTCTTCAAGTATATAAATGTGAGTCCGTCCGTAAGTTACGCCCAGAATTGGTTCTTCAGGCAGGGTGCGGCCCAATACAACGAGGAGACAAACAGGGTGGAGATTATACCGGGCAAAGGTTTCAGTTCCTTTGGCGTGACCCAGAATTATTCCGGAGGTCTGTCTATGAGCACACGCCTCTACGGCATGTTCAACTTCGGCAACATGGCGAGGATACAAGCCATAAGGCACGTGGTTTCCCCGAGCATTTCAATGTCCTTCAGCCCTGAAAAGGGAACCTACGCAAACGGCTACAGGACATATTACTATACCGACAAAAACGGAGAACAGAAGTCTTATGACTATAATATATATCAGGGGCAGATTTATTCGGCGCCCGGCAAGGGACGTTCCGCGAGTGCAAGCTTTTCGATAGGAAACAATCTTGAAGCCAAAGTGCGTGATGACAACGACACGACGGGGGTAGGCACGAAGAAAATAAAGCTCATAGACAATCTCAATCTTTCGTCGAGCTATAATTTCCTTGCGGACTCGATGAAAATGAGCAATATAGGCATAACGATGTCCACCAATCTCTTCGAGAAAGTAAGTCTTAGCGCAAATGCCAACTTCGACCCGTATGCCGTAAATGAACGCGGTATGCGTTACAACAAGTTCGCTCTCTCCGCGGGACAGGGGCTCGCACGACTCACGGGAGCTTCGGCATCGCTGTCCTATTCCATATCGGGGAAAGGCAGCATGAACGGCATAGACGGGCAGAAAGGCGACGGCGACGGCGGGGCCGCGAATTACTATCAAAAGCATTACTATCACCCCGTGACGGGTGAATATATACCCGGGGGTTGGGTGTATTATACGAATCCCAATGTGCCCTGGTCGATGAATTTCAGTTATTCTTTCAATTATTCAAAGAGATATTCATTCGCCAACAATATGCTGAGCGTGAAAAACAACTATACCCAGACCCTGAACGCCTCAGGCAGCATCAAGCTCACTCCCCGCATGAGCATAAATGTGAGCTCGGGCTTCGATGTCATGGCGATGAAAATGACTACTACCCAGATAAGCGCCCAGTATGACCTGCATTGTTTCAAGATAGACGTGTCTTGGCTTCCGCTGGGGAAATGGCAGTCATACAGCTTCCGTATTGCCGCCAATGCTGCGTCCCTTGCCGACCTTCTCAAATTCAAGAAAAGCAGCAGTTTCTGGGACAATTAATTTGCAAAAAAATATTTTTTCACTATATTTGCATCCGCGAATGAACGCCTCCGTTCGGGAGGTGTCACTACAAAAAATCTTATGATACATAATTACAACGAGCTGACACTAATGTCAAGAGAGGCTCTGGAGAGTATTGCTGCCGAATATGGAATCGCAGCCAAGACTATTAAAAAGACAGCTGACATAAACGATCTAGCCCTGTCCATAATCGATGCACAGGCAAAAGCGGAGTCAACTAAACCTGACGAACCCAAACAGCGCCGCAGGCGTACACGCAAGGAGGGTGCATCTACGGTTAAAACAGAAAAACCTGCAGCAGAGCCCGCTTCCGTCGAAGATAACAAGCCGGAAGTCAAGAAAGAAGCTCCGGAATCAAAAAAACGCGGGCGCAAGCCTAAGAAAGTCGAGGACGACAAAGCGGCAAAACAGCCTGAAAAGCCTTTGATGCAGCCGGTGGAGCAAGTGACAAAGCCTGAAAAATCCCTGGAGCAGCCGGCAGAGAAGGCGGCAAAACCAGAAAAAATCCAGCAACAACAGCCTAAAAAGGAGAAACAGAGCCCGGAGGAGATTGCTGCGAAAGCAGCGGAAAAGCTAAAGGAAAGACAGAAACGCCAGCACCAGCAGAGCGTTCCACTTGCGGAAAATGCGGGAGAGGGTCCTCTGGAAGAGCATATCCAGCAGCATAAACAACACAAAGCGCAGCAACAGCCAAAGCCCAAGGCTCCCGAGTTCGAGGGTACGGTGGAGGCTACGGGTGTTCTTGAAGTCATGCCTGACGGTTACGGCTTTCTCAGGTCTTCGGACTACAATTACCTGAACTCCCCTGATGACATTTATGTCTCCCAGCAGCAAATCAAGGCAAATGCGCTGAAGCCGGGCGATACCGTAACAGGTGAAATACGTCCTCCTAAGGAGGGAGACAAGTACTTCCCTCTCGTGCGCATAGACTATATAAATGGTCGCAAGCCCGAGTTTATAAGAGACCGCGTGCCTTTTGATTTTCTTACGCCTCTTTTCCCCGAGGAAAAATTCAATCTGCTTGGTCACGGTCATGCTTCGGATGAATCCTGCCGTATTGTGGATATGTTCGCTCCAATAGGAAAGGGACAGCGCGGGCTTATTGTGGCCCAGCCTAAAACGGGCAAGACCGTGCTTCTCAAGAGCATAGCAAACGCCATAGCCGACAATCATCCCGAAGTCTTTGAAATAATACTCCTCATAGACGAGCGTCCGGAGGAAGTTACCGACATGCAGCGTTCCGTCAAGGCGGAGGTTGTCGCTTCCACTTTTGACGAGCCTGCGGAAAGGCATGTCAAAGTTGCCAATATGGTCCTGGAGAAAGCGCGCCGGCTTGTCGAGTGCGGGCACGATGTGGTAATACTCCTCGACTCCATTACACGTCTTGCACGCGCTTACAACACTGTCCAGCCTGCTTCGGGGAAGGTGCTGTCTGGAGGTGTGGATGCCAATGCACTCCAAAAGCCAAAAAGATTTTTCGGAGCTGCCCGCAATATAGAGGGAGGAGGCTCTCTCACAATAATTGCAACCGCTCTCACTGAAACCGGCTCAAAGATGGACGATGTGATTTTTGAAGAATTCAAAGGCACGGGCAATATGGAACTCCAGCTCGATCGCAATCTCTCCAACAGACGTATATTCCCGGCAGTGAATGTAGTGCTTTCGGGAACACGCAGGGACGATCTTCTGCTGGACAAGGGCACTGCCAACCGTATCTGGATACTGCGCAAGCTTCTGGCTGACATGAATCCTGTCGAAGCCATGAATTTCATGCTTCACCTTATGGACGATTATAAGACCAACGAAGACCTCATAGACAATATGAGCAAGGTCAGCGCAAACGACATCAAGCATTTTGATTACTAAAATCTGACACTGATACACTCAAGGCAGGCATTCCTTTACGAATGTCTGCCTTTTTCTTTTCCCTGCAAAGTAAATTCATTATATTTACCGCATGGATTCATTAAACGCGAAAGTGCATCTGCGAAATGCGGAAAAAGAGGATGCAGAGTTTGTTGCGGAGTGCGTTCTGGCGGCAGTGGGAGTGTATGATTTTCAAGAGCGTCCCGAATATTTCGGACAAGTGTCTGCGCTTTGCGCTATGGAGGACACTCTTTATTCCTATAAAAACTCCATTATTGCCTCAGTGGAAGGTTCGCCCATAGGCTGTCTGGTCTGCTATTCCGGAGACACTTACGCATCGACGAGGGAGCGTACTTTTTCTCGGATATCCAGTCTTGACACGGGCCGTGAGCATTCAGATATGGAAACGGGACCTGGAGAATATTATTTGGATTCTCTTGCGCTCATCCCGTCTTTCAGAGCTCACGGACTTGGGAAAAAGCTCTTGAAGGCAGGAATAGAGAGAGGTAAGGCGTCGGGGGTCAATAAGATAAGTCTGATTGTCGACAAGACACATCCCAAGCTCAGGGAATATTATTCTTCTTTGGGTTTTGAAGATGAAAAAGAAATGCGTTTTTGGGGAGAAGATTATATTAAAATGTTACTAATTTTATAGGTTATGAATATTTTGGAGGCAATACGCGAAAGGCATTCTGTGCGCCGCTACAAGAATATTCCGCTGAAAGCGGAGGATATAAACGAATTGGAGTCTTTGATTGCGGCATGTAACGAGGAAAGCGGGCTGCACATTCAGTTGGTAACCAATGAGCCAAAGGCATTCGCAAAATCCCTTCTGGCGTACGGGCGCTTTTCCGGAGTGTCCAATTATTTACTTATAGCAGGACCGGAGAAAAAAGAAGAGGAAATAGGTTATTTCGGGGAAAAACTGGTCATAGCTGCAAGAATGAAGGGTATTGATTCGTGTTGGGTGGGGCTCACGTACAAGAAAATTCCGGGGACATTCACTCTCGCCGCTGGAGAAAAGGTCTATTGCGTCATCGCTCTCGGATACGGTGAAAGCCACGGAGTGCAGCATCCTCTCAAAGCCGTGGAGAGCCTGTATAAAAGCGAGGGGGATGTTCCCGGGTGGTTCATGAACGGAATGTCCGCCGTGCAACTCGCTCCGTCCGCTGTAAATCAGCAGAAATATCGCTTTATACTCCACGGGGACAATGTAGTGGAGTGCATAGCCGGCAAATCCTATGCGGGATATACAAAAATAGATCTCGGGATAGCAAAATACCATTTTGAGGCAGGCGCCGGAAAGGATATAGAATATTCGTTTAAATAGTTATATTTGCCTTTAGGATAAATTTTCAGCGATATGGATATGGACGATACAATTTTTGCTCCTGCAAGCATTCCGGGCTCAGGTGCTATTTCCGTCATACGGGTAAGCGGTCCTGACGCTCTTAAAATTGCGGATACTCTCGTCACTTTCAAGAGAGGCACTGCCCTGTCTTCGGAAGCTTATACCCTTAAATACGGCAAGGTGGAAGGAGTGGACGAGGTGCTTGTGAGCATATTTCGCGCGCCGCATTCATATACCGGAGAGGACAGTGTGGAAATCAGCTGCCACGCGTCTTCCTACGTGGTCTCCCGCATAATGGAATTGCTCGCCGCGGCAGGCGGACGCAGCGCGGAACCGGGAGAATTCACCCGCCGCGCTTTCGTAAACGGCAAAATGGACCTTGCCCAGGCAGAGGCTGTTGCCGACCTTATTTCGTCCTCCTCGGAAGCTTCCCACCGAATAGCGTTAAATCAGGTTCGTGGCGGGTATTCTTCGGAAATACGCGCACTCAGGGCGAAACTTATAGAACTCTCCGCCCTGCTCGAGCTTGAACTTGATTTCAGCGAGGAGGATGTGGAATTTGCCGACAGGAGCAAACTTTACTCCCTGCTTGAGCAGACTCTCGGGAAGATTGATTCTTTGGCTGCATCTTTCCGCGCAGGCAATGCCATCAAAAACGGAGTCCCCGTCGCAATAGTCGGAGCTGTCAATTCGGGGAAAAGTACTCTGCTCAATGCCCTTCTGGGCGAAGAACGCGCTATTGTCTCCGATATAGCCGGCACTACTCGCGACACTGTTGAAGAAGTGCTGACTCTGGGTGGCGTGCAATATCGATTCATCGATACCGCGGGGATACGGGAGACGGGGGATCTTGTGGAGAAAATGGGCATTACGCGCTCCATAGACGCTCTGAAGCGCGCCGATGTGGTAATTTGCGTACTTGATGGCGCGGCGCCTATTGAGGAAGTCGGGAAGGCTGCCAAAGAACTCTCTTCGCAGCTCGGCGCAGACCAGAAACAGATTTGGGTACGCAACAAAGTCGATATTTATGATGCAATAGCTCCCGAAGAGTTCCCTAAACACGATATGTCATACGGAGTCCTGGAGCTGAAATATCCTGCTTTCGGCACTTACGAATTAGCTCCGGAATCCCTTGCCTCGAAGATAGGTATCCCCTCTTTGCTCGACATTTCCGCGAAATCCGGCGAGGGGCTGGACAGGCTGCGCTCGCTGCTGTCCGCGACTCAGGAGGGGCGATTTGCCGACTCCGAGGTGCTTGTGACCAACCAGCGTCACTACGAAGCGCTACGCTCCGCCTCGACGGCTCTTCGCGCCGTCCGTCGCGGACTCGACTCGCACATCCCTTCGGATCTGCTCGC